>CAZDAN010000245.1:0-2887 GCA_964503565.1 uncultured Bacteroides sp. | reverse complement strand
TTTATTTCTCCATGTGATAATGTAAGTAGTCCACATCGACATATCCCGTGTCGGAGAGGTCGTTGAAGCAATAGATGCCTATGCGGTCGCCCCGATAATATCCCCATGAGAGTTGATAAGTTCCGAAGGGTGTGTAGTTGTCGCCATCGGTACTGTATGAATAACGTGACTTCCCGTCCAATGACCATTCAGACTTTACCCAGACGTATCGTCCTGCAATCAGAGCACCACGTTGGCATTGGTCATTGTGGCGGAATTCCATAAATATGCTGTCTCCCTCGCACACCACTCCTAAAGCGCTGCTCTCTCTTGCAAAGTGGGCGACTCCTGCCCGCTGGCCATGGCTCATGCCTTGCAGGTCCATCTTCACGATAACCTTGCTTTCCTTCGAACGGAATACGCGTTGTGTGAGGGTGTTTCCTGCTTTCAACAGTTTGTTGGCTTCAATGGGACGGAATGCTCTCAAACGCATCCATCCCGGACGCTCGGCGAGCGACCAATATCCCTCTCTGGGCTGATAATTCCATTGCCACCAAGGGGCGAGGGTGAAGTCGTCAAAGTCATCGCTACGTTTGATGGTACGTTTTTCTTTTTCAATCTTGGGCATAGGCATACTCCACACCATGGTACCCGGTGAGCCTTGGCTACGGTCGCCCATCATGGGCCATCCGTCTTCCGTCCATTCAACGGGCAGAAGGCTGGCTATGCGTCCACCCCAATCGCCTGTACCGTGGTGGGTGAAGAAGTACCACTTTCCATCGGGTCCCTCGATGATGCCCCCTTGGTTGGGTTCGTTGGCCTCGCGACAGGGCAGGAGCAATTGGCGCTCTTCCTTGAAGTCGCCTGTCAGTTTCTTGTCGCGCTTGGCCATCACATAGCGTCCCAGGTGCCCCTTGTGCTCGCTGAACACCAAGTAATAATATTTCCCGTGTTTGATAAGTTTGCTGGCTTCGCGATGATTGCCTTCGTTGAGCAGGCGACGCTTGTCAAAGTCAATGCTCTTGCAATCGTCGGCCATGGGGAAGATGTAGGTCTTGTAGTTGTCCTTGAAGCAGGTGCCAAGGAAATATCCACACCCCCTTTCGTCCCAGATGGCGGTGCAATCGTCCCATCCACCTTCTTGCAACAGGGGGGTAAGAGGGCTCCAAGGACCTTCAGCTTTCTCTGCTGATGTCACGAAATAACCTTCGTCAGGCGCACCGAAGAAGACATAGAAACGCCCCTTGTGGTGGCGGATGGTGCCTGCCCACACTCCACGTCCGTATCTCTCCATCCTGTCCCAATTCAGTGCAGGGCCTATCTGAGTGAGGTCGGCCACGGCATTGCTCACAATCTCCCAGTTTACAAGGTCGGTGGAGTGCAGCACCGTCATACCTGGTGAATATTGCATGGTGGAGGAGATGGCATAGTAATCTTCTCCTACTTTGATACAATCCAAGTCGCTATAATCCGAGGGTATTACGGGGTTGCGGAATGTGCCGTCGGCTTGTTCTCCCCAAGTTTCCCATTTTCCCCACTCCTGTTGGGCGGGCAGGGAGGTGGCCAGTGTGCCCGCCAGTACAAGTGCAAACAGTTGTTTTCTCATAATCATTCTTGAAATGTTTTTTATTTTTGTTGCAAAGATAGCCACTTCGGGTAATATGTGGATTGTTCTTTTACGACAGATGATAGGATTTTTTCGACAAAAGTATTGTTTGAGTAGGGGAAATGATATAATTTTGCAAAGAAAATAACGATTAAGCCCCGTGGGATAGCTATGAAAGAATCAGTTGAGCAATTACATTTGATAACCCTGAATGTCGGGTTGGCTCATCATCATGCCGATTGGAATTGGAAAGATGTGAACAGTCCCTTTGCACGCATCTACTATGTGGTGGATGGCAGTGCCAAGTTGGTGTTGCCCGATGGAGTGCATCTGTTGCGTCCCGGACACATGTATTTCATTCCCCCCCCTTCACCACGCATAGTTATCAGTGCGAAGACCGCTTTGTACATTATTATTTGCATATCTATGAAGATGCGCCCGACAGTTCGGGCTTTCTCGAGGAATGGAATTTCCCCACCGAGGCGGAGGGTGGGGCATTGGAACAATTGCTTTTCGAGCGGTTGTGCCACCTCAATCCCCACATGGTGCTCCCCCAGTCCGACCCCACCAGTTACGACAATGCCCCCATGTTGGTGCAAAATATTACCCGAAACCGTCAGCGTACCTTTTGTAATCGCGTAGAGTCGCGTGGTATAATTTTTCAATTGTTTGCCCGCTTCTTGGCCAAGGCTACGCGTGGACACGGACATTTCGACGAGCGTGTCCGCAAGACGATGTTCGAGATACGTCGTCACATTTGTCATCCCATCACTCTCGACCAATTGGCCGAGGTGGCCAATTTGTCAAAAGACCACTACATCCGCCTGTTCAAGCGCGAAGTCGGGTGTACTCCCCAGCAATATATCAATCGAAAGAAGATTGAGCAGGCACAACTCATCCTGCTTACCGATGAATTGCCAGTGAAGAATGTGGCTTATATGCTTGGCTTCGAAGATCATTCCTATTTTAATCGCCTCTTCCGTTTGCGCACGGGATATACGCCTAAGCAATATCGCGAGGTGATGAAAGGGTGATTAAGGGTGTACTGTAAATATTTTCTAATCCGTAATGTAAGGAAATAGAAAAAATACAATCATTCTTAGGCTTCATCCCAAGGCTGAGCCCACCTTATCCCAAGGCTGAGGCTTTCTTCTTCATTGGCTGAGCATCAGTTGTTTACGGTTCGATTGAAATTTTGCCCATTTTCCGTGCGAAAGAAAACTCGCGCCCATATACGCGATTCTCGCGCGGTCAGTTTTGCATAAATATACGCTCGCTGTATATTTATACATTTTTCGGTCG
>CAZDAN010000244.1:0-2900 GCA_964503565.1 uncultured Bacteroides sp. | reverse complement strand
CCTCCCCTTCTTCAGCTACGGCGGCTCCTCCCTTTGGGGCTTCACCCTGCTGCTCTTCACCTTCCTCAGAGTCAATGCGGAGTATAATAAAAGGAAATAGGGATTATAAAAAGAACGAAACGAATCATGCAGAAACTATATAACCTCCTCCGCCTGGAGTATGAGCACGAGAAAGAAGCCTACCGCCAACAGACGGAGGTGATGGGCGTGGCACGTAAGGTGAAACGCGGCATTGCCTGGTATCCGCTGAGTGTGGGGAGGAGCTACTACAACTCACTGAACCAACTGGTGGTGGAGGTGAGCCGCACGGAGGACACGGACATTGAACACAACTTCGAGTACGGCCGCCCGGTCTGCTTTTTCACCCAAAACTTGGAGGGGAACGTGAAGTTCCTCAGCTTCACCGCCACCGTCAGCTATGCCGACGAGGCACGCATGGTGGTGGTCATCCCCTCGACCGAAGCCTTGGTGGAACTGCAAGCGGCCGACCGCGTGGGCGTACAGCTCTACTTCGACGAACATACCTACCGACTGATGTTCGATGCATTGAATCAGGTCATCAAAGCCAAGGGGAATCGGTTGGCCGAACTGCGCGACATCTTTCACGGCACACAGCCGGTAAGCACCTACCGCTTTGCCCCCACCCGCTTCCCGTGGCTGAACGCCAGTCAGGAGGAGGCGGTCAACAAGGTACTTTGGGCCAAAGACGTAGCCGTGGTACACGGCCCTCCCGGCACGGGAAAGACCACCACACTGGTGGAGGCCATTTATGAGACGCTTCACCGCGAGAACCAGGTGCTGGTGTGTGCCCAGAGCAACATGGCCGTCGATTGGATAAGCGAGAAGCTGGTGGACCGCGGCATCCACGTACTGCGCATCGGCAATCCCACGCGGGTGAACGACAAGATGCTATCGTTCACCTACGAACGGCGCTTTGAGGCCCATCCCGACTATCCCCAGCTGTGGAGCCTGCGTAAGGCCATCCGCGAACTGTACCAACAACGACGGAAGGGACGGAGCGAGAACCTGCACCAGAAGATAAACGCGCTGAAAGACCGCGCGACGGAGCTGGAGATACGCATCAATGCCGCCCTGTTCAACGAAGCGCGCGTGGTGGCCTGCACGTTGGCAGGCAGCGCCCATCGGGTGATGACGGGCATGAAGTTTGCCACCCTCTTCATCGACGAAGCGGCACAAGCGTTGGAACCGGCTTGCTGGATAGCCATCCGAAAGGCCGACCGCGTCATTCTGGCCGGCGACCATTGCCAGCTTCCACCCACGGTGAAGTGCATCGAAGCGGCGCGCGGCGGACTGGCACACACACTGATGCAGACCATCGTGAGCCGCAAGCCCGAGGCAGTGAGTCTGCTGAAGGTGCAATACCGCATGAACGAGGAGATTATGCGCTTCTCCTCCGATTGGTTCTATGGCGGAAATCTGCAAGCCGCCCCCGAAGTGAAGTTCCGTGGCATATTGGACTACGACACGCCCATGGTGTGGGTAAACACCGAGGGAATGGACTGCAACGAAGAGTTTGTGGGCGAAAGTTTCGGCCGCATCAACAAAGCCGAAGCCCGCCTCACGCTGGAGCAGCTCCAAGGCTATATCACCCGCATCGGCAAGCATCGCATCTTGGAAGAGCGCATCGACTTCGGCATCATCTCGCCCTACAAAGCACAGGTGCAGCACCTGCGCCAGCTTATCCGCCGCGAACCGTTCTTCAAGCCTTTCCACCACCTCCTTTCGGTGAACACCGTGGACGGATTCCAAGGACAGGAGCGCGATGTCATCCTCATCTCCCTTGTGCGTGCCAACGAAGAGGGGCAAATCGGCTTCCTCAACGACCTGCGCCGCATGAACGTGGCCATCACCCGTGCCCGCATGAAACTTATCATTTTAGGCGACGCATCCACCCTCACCCGCCACCCGTTTTATAGAAAACTGTATGAACATATCCACCAAGAAAACTAACAAATAGCAAGCACAGCGAAAAAGAAAAGCCTTTTTTAAGGCTGATTTCTCGTCAAAAAGTCAAAAAAGAGGGAAAAAAGTCCCATTTCATGTTTTATAACATATAAAAAGATTGTGTCAAATGGATTTATATGCCTACCTTTGCAGCGTTATCCTAAAACAATCTTTTTACCTTAAAAAGAAACTAATACCTATAATTATCGGAAGGGGGCTTTGTGAAAAGCTCCCTTTTCTTTTGCCCCTCCGTTTCCGCCCGTCAGGTAAGGCTCTGAATCTATCAGGTGTCCGCCTCCATTTTATCAGCTGACAGTTCTCCATCCATCAGCTGACGGATTTTCCTCGAACAGCTGATAGATTTGAAAACAGGGCTTACGCCCCGAATGCATCCGTGAAAAACCCAAGAAGGGCCGCATCAGCCATGCTGATACGACCCTTCTTTTGTCAGTCATTAAGGTTGACTTTGTATCTTCCTATCGGATTATCCCAAACTGATAGCTTCAGAAGGACAAACATCGGCACAAGCGCCGCACTCGATACACTTATCGGGATCGATAGAATACTTTTCGCCCTCGCTGATAGCTTCAGAAGGACATTCGCTGATACAAGTACCGCAAGCGATACAATCGTCACTGATTACGTAAGCCATTTTCTTTCCAATTTAAATTGTTAGTACTAATTAGTCAGTGCAAAAGTAGTGGTTTTGATTTATTTCTCCATGCTTTCGGCCGACAAATATTACAATTTGTACAACGTCTAAATACCAAAGAGTGTTCTCAAAAAAGAGAAAAACCAACTATTTCAATTCTTTAGCGCACGAAAGAGGGAGCGCCACCTCTTGTGACACCCCCTCTTTGCTTTATAAGTCCGGCATTCGCTTATTTCGGTAAGCCGAAGACATCGCTCAGTTCCTTCATCTGGGCATCGCTCAT
>CAZDAN010000243.1:0-2917 GCA_964503565.1 uncultured Bacteroides sp. | reverse complement strand
AATGACAGGACCAGAATCTGTAGTGTTACCATTACACCATACCCCAATTTGCTAAATGCGGTGCAAAGGTAAGCACATTTTGCGACACGCACAAGTTTTTTTCCAAAAAAGTTCAATGAGAAGTAGTATTTTCACATGGTTTTCTGTCCGAACGCCCTATTTTCACCCCTTCGAGAAGCGTTTTTGGGGGATTATACCTCCGATTGAATATCAGGAAGAGAAGAAGGAGGGGGGGGGAATCATTTCACCACCACTTTCTTTCCCTGATGGATATAGATGCCCCTATGCAAAGGCTCCTTCACCGGTCTTCCTGACAGGTCGCAAAAGGGAGATTCAGCATCCTGTCCATCAATGTGTGTCAATCCGATGTGACTGATGACGGGTACCGCCTCGAACAAACCCACCAGCGAAGGCTTGTAGTCGGAGATAGCCGACTTCAATGCCGTGTTCACGTCGTAGTCTGCATCGTCCTTAGCATTGTCAAACGTCCATTGGAAATCGCCGTGTTGCATACGTCCGGCACCGTATTGACCGGTGACAATAGCCGGCACATCGTCAGCCGAATCCACCGTGTAGGTGTGCATCTTGGCCGGGTCGGTATCGAAATTATTGTAAATGGTCCCTCCCACAAGGGTCTTGTAGGTGTCGGGCACCTGCTCGTCGCGCATATCAGCTTCGTAGCAATCAAAGGCCGTAACACTCTGCTTATGCGTCACCAGACGGAAATTAGCCGATTGCTCGGCATAGACATTTCCGTAAGCCTTTATCATACCTCCGTTTTCGCCCGAGAAAGTACCTTTGCCGCCACCGGCCACATCGCTCCCCTGAAGGGAGATGAGCATGGGTTTATCCACATTGCGGAAGTAGTTGCTCTCCACAAACACGTTGCTTCCCATGGTGGCTCCCACGCCGTATTTGGAAATGCCATCGAAGTAGTTGTTGTAAACATGCACCGTCATGGTGCGCACACGCGGATGGCGCGAGTCGCTATGGTCGAACCAGTTGTGGTGATAGGCAATAAAATTCTCGCCACTCTCGCTCTTCATGCCACAAAGAGCCATCTTGCCACAATCCCAAAAGCGGTTGTAAGAGAGGGTAAGATATTGCGAATCGCCCTTGCAATCCAGCGAACCGTCACCCTTTGCCTGATCGCTATCGCCACCCGGCTGTCCGTAGAAGAAATCAATGTGGTGCACCCAACAATGACTATTATCCGTATCGATAGAGATGCAATCATCCATACAGAGCATGACGGCAAAGTTTCTCAGTTCCACACCCCTACAGTTGCGCATCAGAATACCGAAGCCACGTATGCCGGCATCGTTTCCCACGCCTTCCAAAGTAATGTTCATCTCGGAGTAGGCCTTTTTCCCCTTTATCTGCAAGCCTTGCGCACTGCTGGAGAACTTGTCCATGTCGGTTGCCTCGATGGTGCCGACAAGGCGAATGGCGAGCGGTGTCGTATCGTACCCCTTCTGACGAGCATCGAGGATAGCCTGCAAGCCGGTGAAGGTCTGCATCTTGCCATTGCTTTTAGTCACCACATCACAAGTCACCGTCTTAGCCGTAGCCGACGTCACGTAAAGAACCTTTGCACCACTCTTCAGTGTACCGTCGTCGTTATAGGCACCTACGCCCTCGTAGCCGTGATGAGCAAAACCTCCATGGTCGTGAGCACGCACAAGGAAAGGAGCCGTCTCCACCACCCCACCAACCATTTCGTGTCCATTCGCATCCACAGCAGCCAAGCGGAACTGATACTCTCCAGACTTCAACCCCAAAGCATCGGCCCGTCCGTAAGTGCCATAATCGCGCACCAAAGGAGCATCCAACTGAACATACTCGCCACCCAACGGACGCACCATCACACGATACGTGACGGCTCCATCCATGGGTGTCCAAGTGACGTATGCCGACTCCATCCATCCACCCACTTCATTCACAGCAAGTGCCAACACTCGCATGGGCACCAACAGACAAAAGACAATCCCCAACAAGAAGCATAGACTCTTCCTCATAACCTTACTTATTATATTTATATCAGATGACAAATCCACTTTTCGCCGCAAATGTACGCATATTCGGTGAAAAACAGAACAAATCATCCTCTTTTTCCGAACAAATCATACCTATTTCTGTTATAATGCCATGTTTGTATCTATCACTAACCTAAAAGATTTCACAATGAACAAGAGCATCAAAGGAACCCTGACCGAGAAGAACCTGCTCACCTCCTTTGCAGGAGAATCGCAGGCACGAAACCGCTACACCTTCTTTGCCAAACAGGCCATGAAGGATGGTTACGAACAGATTGCCGCCATCTTTTTAGAGACAGCTGAGCAGGAGCGTATGCATGCCAAACGAATGTTTGAACACTTGGAGGGTGGCATGGTGAGCATTACCGCCACCTATCCTGCCGGAGTCATCGGCACGACACTGGAGAACCTGAAAGAAGCTGCCGCCGGTGAACATGAAGAGGCATTTGAACTCTATCCCTCCTTTGCCGCTACGGCCGAAAAAGAGGGATTCCCCCAAATAGCCGAAATGTATCGCCGCATCATCATTTCCGAACAAGCCCACGAGAAACGCTACCAGCGACTGATGATGAACATCGAGCGCGAACAAGTGTTCAGCCGCGAACACGAAGTAACCTGGCAATGCCGCAAATGCGGCTACGTCCACCGTGGCAAGGAAGCTCCCAAGAAATGTCCCGCTTGCCAACATGCCCAAGCCTACTTCCAACTGGAGGAGGAGAACTTCTGAGGAATCGCACTCTCAATTGCAAACCTTCTACACGAAGAGGATAATTTACAAAAAAAGGAGAGGAAGGGGAAGCAACCAAATGCTTCCCCTTCCTCTTTCAGTGGTGCCACCAGGAATCGAACCGGGGACACAAGGATTTTCAGTCCTTTGCTCT
>CAZDAN010000242.1:0-2992 GCA_964503565.1 uncultured Bacteroides sp. | reverse complement strand
GTTGACCATGTGACATTCCGTTACACGGGCAGTATAGGGAAAGCAGCCTTGGATGATGTGAGCCTGACCATTCCTGCGGGGAAAATGACGGCCATTGTGGGCGAAAGCGGTAGCGGAAAGACCACGTTGATGAAACTGTTGCTGAAATTCTATACTCCGACAAAAGGACGTATCTTATTGGGGGAACATAATTTGGAAAGTTACAAAGCTGAATCCATACGAAAACGGACAGGCATCGTGATGCAGGAGAATTTTATTTTCTCCGACACCATCAAACAGAATATCATATTGGGAGAAGAATACAACAGCAAAAGGTTGGTACGGGCCTTGGAGATGGCCTGTCTGAACGACTATATGGCCGACCTCCCTTTAGGCATATATACCAAAATCGGTGCTGACGGAAACGGAGTAAGTGGCGGTGAGAAGCAACGCATAATGATAGCACGGGCCATCTATAAGAAACCACTGTACATGATGTTGGACGAAGCAACCAGCTCATTGGACGCGGAGAATGAACGAAAGATAACGGAGAACATCGACAAGGAGTTCCGAGGACGGACATTATTGGTGATAGCACACCGCTTATCTACGGTGAAAAATGCAGATAACATCATCGTATTGCGACATGGTAAGGTGGTAGAAAGTGGGCGACACGTGGAATTAGTCAGAAATCGGGGGTATTACTACGATCTGGTAAAGAACCAATTGGAATTGGGGAGTGAATGAGTATGAAGAAACAATTCTATCGTTTTCTATTGCACTACGGCATATCAGCCGTACTGATGATCATGTTAGTGGCCATCATCTATATGCTGCACGTCATCCATATCAACAACAAGGTTGCAATCGAGCTGCTGAAAGATGAAACAGGAGTATGCAGGGCATACATTCCTCACTCCGCATACAAATCGTACTCAGTGGGTGATACACTACAGGTACACACCTACGAGGGTGACGCTTTTCACTTTCACGTCATCAATGTCAAGTCAGAAAATTCCTGTCAAGTCTGTTTTCTCACATCCATAACCGATTCACAACAGGCAGCCTCCCTCTTTCAAAGAGACAGTAGAATCACGGTCCACATCATCACTGGACGAAACAAGCTGTGGAACCTCCTATTCAATAAGTGGAAGGAGAGAAGCAGCCAATAACTACTCCCCTCCCCTCTTTTTCCTTTGTTCCTTGCAGGTGTGCAGGGCGCGGAGGAGTTCATCATCCTGCTGATTGTAGAGGCGGGCCCAACTCGCCATCAATGCCTCCACTGCATTCTGACCGGCATATACGCACAAGGCCAGCAGGAACCTGTGGAGCAACAACGGGTCGTCCAGTTCCCCCTTTTCATCTTCTCTACTACAGACTGACGCATCCCTGCCTCGCGGCGCAGAAACGCCGCCATCTTGTGACGCAAAATGGCATCACCTATCAGTTCACCCAACTTGGGAAAACCGATGACCTTTTCATTCAATTTCTTTACACACATGATATTTACAAACCAATTTGTTAATGCGTGTAAAGGTAAGAAGAAAAAATAATTTATCCCATCTGTTAATTCCTTTCACACTTCACACCCCCTATTCTGTTAAAACATAGTTAATAAAGTTAATGATTTTAACAAGATGAACGCATTCTTACTATAGTCTTTTTGCGTTCATCCGCAGTCAAGGGGTATTTGTAGTTTTGCAAACGGAATGGCTGTGCCACGATGGCCAACAGCCATAGCCAATAGCATAACAAACAACCATTATGAAACAATCAAATGAACCGCTGCTCCCTTCCCTGTTCAAGGGAGTGCGTCACACGAAGAGTGAAAGCACCATCACGTGGGACGAGGTCTTCCGCCTGATTACGGGAGGCCAACTGAGAGAGAATACGGAGAAACACCGCTTTTTCCGAGTGAACAACTTTGCGAAGGATGCCGAACGCATCAAACACTGCTCGCCCTGCATCACCCCGGCTGTGCAGTGCCGGGGCGGCCGGCGGGAGGGATTCATCGTAGGCTACACGGGGGTCAGCATGGTCGATTTCGACCATGTACCCGACCTGCCTGCCACACTGGCCCTGCTGAAGGCCGATCCCCACACCTTTATGCTCTATACCACACTGTCAGGAAAGGGGGTGAGGGTGCTGTATAGGTATGAAAGCCCCGCCAACCTCTACCCCTTTGCCTTCCAACAGGGCAACGAGTACTTTTCCCGCCTCACGGGGCTGCCCTTCGACCCGGCGTGCAAGGATGCCGTGCGCCTTTCTGTGTTGTGTCACGACGAGGGGGCGTACTATAATCCCGAGAGCACACCCTTTGTGGTAGTACCCACAGAAACGAAGGTACATAAAAAAAGGGGAGCTGTGTCATCCGTGTCGTCTGCATCGGAAGAACCGGGCGTGGACAACAAGATGGAGGCCAAGGTTCAACGCACCATTGCCCGCCAGGGCATCACCTACGTGGAGGGCAGCCGCAATGCCTACATCAGCCGCGCGGGTTACCTGCTCAACCGCTATGGTGTATCAGAAAAGGATGCCACCGACTGGGCCGTGGCCAAGTTCAGCGACTACGACGGCGACGTACCCGGCATCATCCGCGCCTGCTATCAACAGACCGATGAACATGGCGAAGAGGCGAAGAGTAAGGTGCGGAATGGGAAAAACGCCCGACTGGCTACGCCTGAGGAACTGGCCGAATATCTGAAGGAGCAGGCACGCTTCCGCCACAACGTCATTTCGGGAAAGACGGAGATTGCCCCCTCAAGAGCCCCCTTCACTCCCTTGACCGACCGTCACTTGAGCACCCTGTGGCGACGGTTCGACATGGAGGGACTACGCACCACCGAGGAGCATCTTCACAGCCTTATCCGCAGTGATTTCACCCCGCTCTACAACCCCTTTGAGGAGTACTTTGACAGCCTGCCGCCGTGGGATGGCGTGACGGACCATATCGCCCGTTTGGCCGCCTACGTACACGTCACCACCGATGCCGCACACTTCACCCACTGCCTGC
>CAZDAN010000241.1:0-3000 GCA_964503565.1 uncultured Bacteroides sp. | reverse complement strand
CGATGCCTGATGTCATAGTCTTTTCTCCTTTCTGGTTACAGCCCGTCGCCAACATGCCCATGGCGGCAAGGGCCAATACATACTTTTTCATTTTCTCTCTCTTTGTGTGTTATCGTTATTATATTAGTGATTTCTGCAATTTGGGCGCGAAGGTACTCATTTTTATCGAATAAATGGTTACCTTTGCCGCATTGTTTAGCACAATATAACAAAGAGAGAATGAAGATGAACAAATGGATATCAATCTGTTGTCTGCTGTGGCTGACGGTGTGTTGCACCGGATGCGAGGAGGCCGGGCAGGGGACTGCCCTACCCGATGTGCCCGAGAGTCCGGTGGTGATACTTTATGAGAGCGATGTGCACTGTGCCGTCGACGGCTATGCGCGGCTGGCTGCCTTGAAGAGCGAGCAGGAGGCGGTGACGCCCTACGTCAGCACCGTGTCGTGTGGCGACTTCGTGCAGGGCGACCTGATGGGGTCGGTGTCGCTTGGCGAATACATCGTGGACATCATGAACCGGGTGGGATACGACGTGGTGGCACTGGGCAACCACGAGTTCGACTTCGGCATGGAGCAGTTGTTTGCCTTGGCGAAGCGGCTGGAGGCCACTACGGTGTGTGCCAACCTGCGCGACCTGCGCACCGGAAAGCCGGTCTTCCCCCCCTATCACCTCATCAGCTACGGACGGGCGGAGGTGGCCTTCATCGGCCTGCTCACCACCGAGACGTCCACCAGCACCTCGCCCCTCACCTATCGCGACGAGGCGGGCAACCTCATCTACGACTTCATGAAAGAGGAGTTCTACACCCACGCCCAACGGTGCATCGACGAGGCACGTGCCGAGGGGGCCGACTATGTGGTGGTGCTCTCCCATCTGGGCGACCTTCCCAGCGAGGAGCACCCGACCTCGCTCAGCCTCGTAGCCCACACCACGGGCATCGACGTCGTGCTCGACGGACACAGCCACAGCACCATCCCCGACACCACGCTGTATGACAAAGAGGGGAAGCCCGTGCTGCTCTCGTCCACAGGCATCAAGTTCCAACACATCGGCCTGCTCACCATCGCCACCGACGGAGTGCTCAGCACCCGCCTCGTCCCCACGGAGGAGATTGCGGCCGACGCCGACGTGCAAGCCTTTGTAGAAGAGATAAAGGAGACTGTCACGGAAGGTGGCCAGCGGGTGGTGGGGCAGAACACCGTGCCCCTCATCGCCACCGACGAGGCCGGCAACCGGCTGGTGCGCCTCAGGGAGATGCCGCTGGGCAACCTGTGCGCCGATGCCTTCCGCCACACACTGAACACCGACGTGGCCATGGTCAACGGCGGAGGCATCCGGGCCGACCTGCCCACGGGGGAGGTGACTTTCAACGACCTGATGGCCCTCTTCCCCTTCGGCAACACCCTCTGCACGGCCACCCTCACGGGGCAACAACTGGCCGACGCGCTGGAGGTCTCGGTCCGCCTGCTGCCCCAGGAGAACGGCAGCTTCATGCAGGTGAGCGGCCTCCGCTTCGAGGTGGACTGCTCGCGGCCCACGCCCGTTGTCCTCGATGAAGAAGGCCTCTTCTCCCACCTCAGTCCCGACTTGCCCCGCCGCGTGAGCCATATATATATAAGGAATAGGGAGAGCGGCGAATACCTCCCCCTTGAGCCGGAAAGGAGGTACACCCTCGCCAGCTTCGACTACCAGCTGAAGGAGCTGGGCAGCGAGGGCATCTTCAGCCACACGGTGCTGAAGGAGGACGACCAGGGGCTGGACGTGGAAATCCTCTCCACCTACATCGAGCAATCCCTCGGCGGCATCCTCGGCGCCCCCTATGACAAGACGGAGGGGAGGCTGACCATCCATCCCACAGGGAAGTAACCATCCATCCCACAAGTAACCATCCATTCCACAAGGAAGCAACCTCCACCCCACGAGGAAGCAAACCTCCACCTCATGGGGAAGCAAACATGCATCTCATGCGTGGATAAACTGTGGAGAGGTATTTACCTCACATGTAAACCAAAGCTTGGTTTAAGAGATTCAAACCTTGAATCAACAGGTTCAAACCTTGGGTCAAGTAAACAAAATCATGGGATAAATAAAATAATCCGCCCTTATGCTTGTTTATATACCGACATCTTTGTACTTTTGTCCCCGTGGAGAGGAATGTTTTCTACGGGAGGGTGACAGAGGTGCCTTGCAGATGTTGCGGCCACGCCCTGCCCGAGAAGGGGAAGGAGGATGTGCCCGCGGGCACATCGGAGAGTCGCAGAACCAAATCATTATCAGACATATACCTATGGCAAAGTACATCAAACAGGAGATGCCCGACATGGCGGGCACGGGAGAGCGGAAGGCCTACTACCGCATGAAGACGGAGCGGCACTTTGATGCGATGCAGTTCGTCAAGTGGATGACGCGCAGCGGCGGCATCGGGCGCGGCGACGCGATGAGGGTGCTGATGAAGGCATCGGAGGCGATGGCAGAGCTGCTGGCAATGGGCACCTCGGTGGACATCGAGGGGTTCGGCTCGTTCAGGGCCACCATCGGGGTGAAGAAGGGCAAGGAGATGGACACGCTGGAGGGCGACGGGCAGAAGCGCAACGCCTCGAGCCTGTGTGTCAACGGAGTGCTCTTCCGGGCCGACAAGGAGCTGGTGAGGGAAATCAATCAGAGATGCCAACTGGAGCGCGGCGGCGTGAGGCGGCTCCACCGCTCGCCCTACACGCCTGAGGAGCGGCGACAGCTGGCCCTGAGGTTCATCGAGCGCGAGGGCTTCATGCATGTCTATGACTATGCCGAACTGACCAAACTGTCGGCCACCACGGCGGGGCGCGAGCTGAGGGCACTGAGGGACGACCCCACCTCGGGCATCACCACCCAGGGGTACGGCACGGCCAAGGTGTATGTGAAAGCAAAGGAGGGATAGAATGTCTATGCGAAAATATGTTTCCCTGCCCATGTGGGCGTTGGCCCTGTGGCTGACGGGCAGTTGTCAGCAGTCATCGGCCC
>CAZDAN010000240.1:0-3002 GCA_964503565.1 uncultured Bacteroides sp. | reverse complement strand
TTCAAGACCGCTGTAATCGACCACTCTACCACCTTTCCAAACTCCTTTGGAGGAGGGCTTCCTTTCAAAAGCGATGCAAAGGTACGCCGACTTTTTGAATCCTGCAAATTATCTGCCCATTTTTTTGCTCAAAAAGTGTAAAAATCGTATTTTTGCACTCAGAAAAGCCAAGGACCAACCTCTCAAGAACGAAAATCGTGTAGAAAAGGAGGCTATATACATACTTGGTTCAGGTGAGACTCCCATCTGCTTCACCATCGTAATTGACAATTCATAATTCATAATTAAAAGAATGATATATCCGCAAAACTTCGAGCAAAAAATCGGTTTTGACCAAATACGCCAACTGCTGAAAGAGAAATGCCTGAGCACACTGGGCACCGAACGGGTGGAAGCCATGGAGTTCACAGAATCGGCCGAAACCATTCACGAACAGTTGGACAGGGTGTGCGAATTTATCCGCATCATCGAGGAGGAGGACGACTTCCCCGACCAATACTTCTATGACCTGCGCCCGTCGCTGAAGCGCATACGGGTGGAGGGCATGTACATGAACGAACAGGAACTGTTCGACCTGCGCCGCTCCATCGAGACCATCAATGGCATTGTCCGTTTTCTGCAACGCTCCTCCGATGAGGAAGAGGGTGGCGAAGAGAGTCTGTCGCCCTACCCTGCCCTCAAGAAACTGGCGGGCGACGTAATGGTTTATCCCCAACTGTTGGGCAGGATTGATGCCATACTCGACAAATACGGGAAAATCAAGGATAATGCTTCGAACGAACTGTTGCGCATCCGCCGCGAACTGGCACAGACGACCAACAGCATTTCGCGAAGCCTCAACAGCATCCTGCGCAACGCCCAATCCGAGGGTGTGGTGGAAAAGGATGTCACCCCCACTTTGCGCGACGGACGACTGGTGATACCCGTAGCACCGGGACTGAAACGGAAGATAAAAGGTATCGTGCACGACGAGTCGGCCACGGGAAAGACTGTCTTCATCGAACCGGCCGAGGTGGTGGAGGCCAACAACCGCATCCGCGAGCTGGAGGGGGAGGAACGACGCGAGATTATCCGCATTCTGACGGAGTTCTCAAACATCGTGCGCCCCATGATACCGGATATTCTGCAATCCTATGAGTTCTTGGCCGAGATAGACTTCATCCGTGCCAAAGCACATTTTGCCATACAGACGAAAGCCATCAAGCCGACTGTCGATAGGAAACAGATTCTCGACTGGACAACGGCCATCCACCCCTTGCTCCAACTCTCGCTGGCCAAGCATGGCAAGAAGGTCGTCCCTTTGGACATTGAACTGAACCGTCGCCAGCGCATCCTGCTCATCAGCGGTCCGAATGCAGGAGGAAAGTCGGTCTGCCTGAAGACCGTCGGCCTCTTGCAATATATGCTCCAGTGCGGCCTGCTCATCCCCGTGCACGAACGCAGCCATGCGGGCATCTTCAGCAGCATCTTCATCGACATCGGTGATGAACAAAGCATTGAAAATGACTTGAGTACCTACTCGTCACACCTGCTGAACATGAAGAACATGTTGCGCCATTGCAACGAGCGGAGCCTGTTGCTCATCGACGAGTTCGGCAGCGGCACCGAACCTCAGATAGGCGGTGCCATGGCCGAAGCCATCCTCAAACGGTTCAACCAACGGCGGACCTTCGGAGTCATCACCACCCACTACCAGAACCTGAAACACTTTGCCGAAGACCACGAAGGCATTGTCAACGGTGCCATGCTCTACGACCGCCACCAGATGCAGGCACTCTTCCAATTGCAGATAGGCAATCCGGGCAGTTCATTTGCCGTAGAGATTGCCCGCAAGATAGGACTTCCCGAAGAGGTGATTGCCGACGCATCGGAAATTGTGGGAAGCGAATACATACAGAGCGACAAGTACCTGCAGGACATCGTGCGCGACAAACGCTACTGGGAGACCAAGCGGCAGAACATCCGCCAGCAGGAGAAGAAGATGGAGGAGACTATCAGCCGCTACGAAACGGAATTGGAAGAGCTGAACAAGAGCAGCAAGACCATCCTGCGCACGGCCAAGGAACAAGCCGAACAGTTGCTTCAGGAGTCAAATGCAAAAATTGAGAACACCATCCGTACCATCAAGGAGAATCAGGCGGAAAAGGAACGTACCCGACAAGCCCGTCAGGAACTGAATGACTTCCGTGACAATCTGGCCGAAGTGGAAAAAGCAGAACGCGAAGCAGCCATCACACGCAAGATGGAGCGTCTGCGCGAGAAGCAGAATCGCAAAAAGGAGAAAAAAGGAAAGGCCGAAGCACAAAAGACAACTTCTACGCCCGCCCCTGCGGCCCCACCCAAACCTGTCATCACAGCCGGATGCCATGTCCGCCTGAAAGGACAGACATCCATAGGTCAAGTGGTGGAGGTGAACGGCAAAAATGCCACGGTCATCTTCGGTATGCTGAAATCAACTGTCAAGGTGGAACGTCTGGAGCATTCGCAAGCCCCCAAAGAAAGTGCACCGAAAGCTGTCACCTTTGTGAGCAAGCAGACGCAGGACGAAGTGTACGAAAAGAAGCTGCATTTCAAACAGGACATCGACGTGCGCGGTATGCGTGGCGACGAGGCTCTGCAAGCCGTCACTTACTTCATCGATGATGCCATCCTGTTGGGCATGAGCCGCGTGCGCATACTTCACGGCACGGGCAACGGCATCCTGCGTACCCTCATCCGCGACTACTTGTCAGGTGTACCCGGCATCGCCCATTTCCACGACGAGCACGTGCAGTTCGGCGGAGCCGGCATTACGGTGATAGATTTGAATTGAATAGCCTTCGATTAGTATTCTTCTGAACCATTTACAAGGATTTCAGACTTTACGGAGAGACTTTTTCAAAAAAGGTAGAAAACATGTGCGCAAGAAACTTATAAAAAACGATAATTGAAGTGTTGCGGAATTAAGGTTGTATAGACTATTTCCGAAGAGTAAGAGAACCAGCACTTCCGTGTTGTCCGAA
>CAZDAN010000239.1:0-3008 GCA_964503565.1 uncultured Bacteroides sp. | reverse complement strand
GGTGCGCAACTGCGCACGAGCAGTACCGTTCCTAAACTTCCGCGGAAGTTTAGGATAGGAAGAATAGAAACATCTGTTTGCAACCAGCTCTCCATTTCCATTTTGTCCTTCCCTTTTGCAAAAATACACCTGTTATGCACTCTTCCCCTTTGATGAAATAGGAATGGAATAGAAAAGCGGGATTTGTTACCAAAATGTGTAATAAAAAAGGAAATGAGAAGGAACGTTTTGCACTTTTTTGCGTCATATTGATGGAATAGGAGGTGAAATCTCTGCCCCTTGAAGGGTGAGAATTGAAATATTAACAATTAAATTGTAAGCAAAATGAAATCATTTATTTCTCTCTTAATCATTTGTTCTCTTTCTTTGTCGGCACATGCCCAAGAGAAAAAAGGGACATGGACACTCTGCGTAGAGGCTACCAACTCAGTGACAGGCACATTTATTCATGACGGGAAATTGACTGGTGTACTGATGCGGCCGGACAGTACCGTGATAGATTCACTGAGCAAACAACGCACTTTTACGGTGGACGGGATGCAGCATAAGTTCATCATGCGTCTGTCACATCCCGAATACGAAACGACTTATTGCCCGTTTGAAATTTCTCATTATTACAAACGCGAGCGGCGCATCTTGCTGGAGTATGTTTCCATGCGCAGGCTTACACTCTCGGAAAGGAATATGATGCTTGATGACCTGGTGGTAAAGGCCACTAAAGTGAAGTTTGTACACAAAGGTGACACATTGGTCTATAATGCCGATGCGTTCCAACTCTCCGACGGTTCGATGCTGGATGCACTCATCAACCAATTGCCCGGTGTGGAGTTGAAGGATGACGGGCGCATCTATGTAAACGGACGGTTTGTCAGCAGTCTGATGCTTAACGGACGTGATTTCTTCAAGGGCGACAACAAGGTGATGCTTGACAACCTGCCGGCATACATGGTGCAGAGTCTCAATGTCTATGAGAAGGAGAGCGAAATAAGCCGTCTTATGGGTACCAAGGTGGATGAGGGGGAGTATGTAATGGATGTCCGCTTGAAAAAGCAGTACAGCATCGGATGGATAGCCAACGCCAGTACCGGGTACGGTACGGAGGAACGCTATGCCGCACGGATATTCGGGGTACGGTTCACCCCACAATCACACATCGCACTCTATGCCGGACTGAACAATCTGAACGATGACCGCAAACCGGGACAGAACACAGACTGGTCACCTTCTGACCTCTCGGGCGGATTACTCTCTACCAAAATCGGCGGATTGGACTACTATGTGAATGACAAACAGAACAAATTCCACTTCAACGGAAGCACCCGTGCCAGCTATACAGACCGTGACAGGATTGCAGAAACAAAGGGTAATAACTATATAGGGAATACATTGACACGTGTCTGGAACGAAAACAGGAATAAGAAATTCGAATTCTTTACATCACACACCATGCGTTTAAGTCCCAAAATGAGAGGCGGTTATGGCGATGTAAGTGTGTCGCCTCAATTCGTTTATAGCAAATACGACAACTCTTCCAGATACCTTGGCGGCACCTTCCATACACTTCCGTCCGAGGAAGAGAGTTTGCGCGACAGCCTCTTTGAAAACAACCTGCAGCAACTTGACTGGGTAAACCGACAGATGACGGAGACGTTGGGTAAGGGACACTCGGTGAATGCTGGCCTGTTGGCCTCGTTCTCTTCCATTGTGCCACACACCAATGATGGCTATACAATCAAAGGAGATGTGTTGTATGGCAATACCAAGAGCGAACTCTTCGACAAGTATCAGCTGGGATATGCCGTTGGTGGAGGGGAAGCCGTCAGTCGTCATCACAATACCCCCAACGAATATTACAGCTATAAGTTAGGAGGCAGTTATCTCTACCGTCCGACTACAGAATTGATGATTTCAGCGGCATATGAGTTTCAGCACAGCTATAAAGAACGGCACAATGATATCTATCGCCTTGACCAATTGGCTGATTGGGACTGGGAAAACACATTGGGGATGCTGCCATCTATGGCAGATGAACTGCTGCAAGTGATGGACCGTCACAACAGCTATACCACGGGCGAACATATTGACAACCATCGTGCGGAAATCGGACTGACCTATAATAAGACTTGGAACGGACGGGATGCCAAGAAGAAAAGTACGTATGAAATGAAACTCCTCGGCCTTTTTAACTATGAAGAGCACCGTTTCAACTACCATGGGTTCATAGCTTCCCGTAACCGTTATCACCAATGGTTGCCCAATCCGAGTGCAGAAATCAAATACCGTACTCCGGGATACAGGCATGAATGGCTGTTCAACTACTCGATGAAGAGTGCCTCGCCATCCATGTTCAATATGATAGACTACACCTTTAACGACGATCCGTTGAACGTTCGTGTGGGTAATCCTGATTTGGATTACACGACGGAGCACGCATTTGACATCAGCTACCGTGCTGACCAGTGGTTGAAGGGGACAGAAAAACTCCTGCGTATCCGGGCCGGATTCAGCATCACCCGTAATGCCGTGGCAATGGGATACGTCTATGACCCCGTGACGGGCATCAAGACACACCGCCCCGAAAATGTCAACGGCAACAAGGGAGTGAAGTTCAATGTCAGCTTCACCACTCCGATAGACAAGGCACGCAAGCTATCACTCTATACCTACACAGCCACGAGTTACAAACATGTGGTTGATATAGTGGGAGTGGAAGGTGAAGAAATGGGCATGAAAAACACGCTGAAACATTGGTGGTTGCGAGAAACATTACGGTTAGACTACAAAATAGGCAAAAGCCGTATTGGTTTCCGCGGTCTTTTCAATTTGACCAACATTGCAAGCGCCAGAGAGAATTATCAGAGTTTCCAAATTGTACGGGTGGATTATGGATTGAATGCAATGATACAGTTAATGTGGGGTTTGCAGTTGGATACCGATTTGACGATGTATAACCGTTACGGGTATGATGATGCAGCACTCAACACCAATGAACTGGTCTGGAATGCAGG
>CAZDAN010000238.1:0-3014 GCA_964503565.1 uncultured Bacteroides sp. | reverse complement strand
ATTAGGGCGCATTCGGGACTTCC
Organism: uncultured Bacteroides sp.; assembly: GCA_964503565.1. Taxonomy (GTDB): domain Bacteria; phylum Bacteroidota; class Bacteroidia; order Bacteroidales; family Bacteroidaceae; genus Phocaeicola_A. The sequence goes on along the minus strand of CAZDAN010000238.1, from coordinate 2,991 downwards.
ACCCGTTAGAACATGCCCATGCTGGGCGTACAAGAAAAAGCGGAAGGGGCATTTGCCTCTTCCGCTTTTTTTGTACCCAGACCCGGGGTCGAACCGGGATGGAAGTGAATCCACTGGTGTTTGAGACCAGCGCGTCTACCGATTCCGCCATCTGGGCATCGATGTTTTTCGATTGCGGGTGCAAAGGTACGGCTTTATTTTGAATCTGCAAATTTTTTGGGAGGTTTTTTGTGTTTTTTCCTTTCCTTTCTCTGAGAAACGTCTCTGGGTGGGGAGGGCTTTCTGTCTTTTTATGTGTATTTATATATAATAAGGTGTAGGGAAGATGATACCTCCCTTTGTGAAGGATAGAAAAAAGAAATGCTCCTGTTTTGGATAAAAACAAAAGGAATATGGGGAGTAAAACGATGAAAAATAGCGTAAAAACGTATGTTTGTCAAATAAATCTTTGGTTCATTCATTTGAAAGGAGTAATTTTGCACCCTCATATATATTTTTTAATTAAATTATTTATTTTATGAAAAAAGGTTTACTATTATTGTTCGTGCTCCTCAGCGCAATAGGGCTGCGGGCACAGGATGCAGTGGTGGGCGACACGCTGACAGCGACCGAAGTCACAGCATTGGAGAATGGTAAGACTTATGTCCTTGGCAAACAGTATGACATGTGCAAGGTAAGTTTTACGGCTCCTGCTGACGGTTTCCTCAGCATCACTCCCTCGCAAAAGGTGAGCAGCACCAGTCTGAAAATCAATGGTGCAAGTTCGACTTTCACTAAAGTAGATGGTGGTATTTCCAAGAAGGGAATGGCTGCCGGTAGTGTGTTCGAAGGAACTTTCTACACCAGTGGAACTCCTTCTGCCGATAACACCTATGCATTGGTTGTCACTTTTGAAGAAGGTACTCCGTATGAACCGTTGACTATGACTCTAGCCAATCCTGCACAGGGTGGTGAGTGGTCGGGTGCCGCTGAGTACAAGACTTATGGAACAAAGGGTGTTCCTCACTTCGAGTTCTCTTCTATCATCAGCAACAGTGTGGTTGCATCGGTGAAGATTGGTGACAAGGTCTATTCGCCCATCAAGTGTACGGCGGATGGTTACAACCCCAAATTGGACATCACTGCCATGCCCGATACGATGGGTGTGGCCATTGAAGCTGGTTTGTTGAAGGCTGGTGACGAGTTCACGCTGACACTCTCTGGTATCGTAGATAAGGAATTTGCAGCCAATACGTTGAAGGATACCACTTTCACTTACACGTTGGCTTCTACTGCCTGCACAGGAGTCAATCCTGCTGCCAGCACCAGCCGTACGGCATTGCCCGAAGAGGTTGTATTCTCATTTGATGGCAATGTATTGATTGACAACGCCAAGTTCTATTTCGTAAACAAGAATAGCGGTGAGAAGACTGAATTGACCGGCGCTGCCGTAGAGGGAACCAGTGTGACGATTCCTGTTCCTGCGGTTGAAGGTATGTTGCCCAAATTGTACGATGTCGTGGCCGAAGGTGTGACTGATGCCGATGGCAAAGTTATCACATACGGTGAGACAGTTGGTCAGTTGACCGTATCTTATGGTACAAGCAATGGCTACTTCAAGCCGGTGATGGAACCTGCCAACTTTGCAGAAGTGAACAGCCTGAAGACTTACACCGCCACTCTTCCCGGTGCGGTTGTCTATGATGCCAGCAAAGCCTCTTCTGATAAGATTGTTCTCAACCAAAATTCTGCATCAGCTGGATGGACGGAAATGGAAAATATCACCGTTTCATACGCCATCAGCGAAGAAAATCCCAATGTGATAACCTTCACTTTGAGCGAGGAGATTACAACTCCCGGTGATTATCAGCTTCAGATTTCTGCCAAGCTTTTCTGGGCAAAGGATTTGTATGATGCAGAGAACTTCTCTGACCAGAATTGCTATTATTTAGGTTCTCAGTATATCACTTGCACCATCCTGCCTTATGGCCCTACAGCTGTAATTCCTGAAAATAATTCTATCGTGAATAAGTTGGATGTGATTACACTGGACTTCGACGAAGATGTACTTTATGACGGCGAGGCGTTGGTAACCGTGATGAAGCAGACGATTGACGAAGATGATTGGTTTGGCTCTGTAAAAATGGATACCATCGCTCAGGTTTCACTTGCTGACAACTACGAAGACTATAGCCAATTGCTCATCAACGTAGGTAATATCGACTCTGTCGGTACATACGTGGTGGTTGTTCCCGAAGGTTCTATCTGGGCTGAGGCCAACGAAAGCAAGAAGATTGGCGAATGGACCTACACTTTCAATGTAGATCCCGATTATTGGGATCCCGAATGGGTGGTTAAGGCAAGCGGAACATCTCAGGAATCTCCTGTTGATTTGATTGCCGGACGCAAGTATGAGTTCAGCGACATGTACGCCTATATCACTTATACGGCAACAGAGGACGGACGTCTTTATTTCAATGCTTTGGATGGCAGAACTTATTTTGACCTTTCGCAGTGTAACGAAACGTGGTGGATTTCGGGTTCTTTGGAAAAAACCGAAGAGGGCACACCTTGGATTGGCGTTGAGGCTGGAAAGAACTATAAATTCCAAGATTATGGGTTCGGTGCACGTCAGTATCAGATTACTTTCGAAGCAGGTTCTCCCTACGATGCACTTCAGTTTACTGGTACATTCCCTGCAAATGGTGGCTTGTACAGCAAATCAACAGAAGCCCCCGAGAGCTACGAAAATGGTGCTGTAGAGTTCTACTTCTCAACCAAGGTGAACAAGAATGAGGTGAAGGTATATGTAGTTCTTCCTTCTAAGGACAACAAGAAGATAGAGGTTACCGAAGATATTACATTCTACGACGGCTTTATCGAATACGGAAAGACTCCTGCTTATTTGGCCATCATGCTCAGTGATGTGATTGACGACATCAAGAGCGAGAATGGTTTGAAGGCCGGTGACGCCATCCAGGTGGTAGTGGAGAATGTACAGGACCTCAACTA
>CAZDAN010000237.1:0-3016 GCA_964503565.1 uncultured Bacteroides sp. | reverse complement strand
GGATAATTACTATCAATATGCTTTTACCTCCAATTTTGAGGCCGGTCGCTTTTTCCCCGAGAAAGCTAAGGTGAGTCTGCCTCTTTATTTCTCATATACCAAAGAAAAACTGTCGCCCAAGTACAATCCGCTGGATACTGACTTGTTGTTGGACGATGCTTTGGATGCAGCTTTGAATGACGAGGAGCGCGACTCTATCAGTAGTATTGCCGAAACGGTGACCACTTATCGTAATTTTAGTGTCAGCAATGCTCGTGTGAACATTACCAGTAAGAATCCGATGCCGTACGACCCCGGTAACTTCTCGTTCAACTATTCCTACAGTAAGAAGGACAATAGTGGGGAAACGACCAAATATGAAACCGAATTGGATTGGAAACTGGGAATGAATTATAATTATGCTCCGGCAGTCAAGGCTTTGGAACCATTCAAGAATATCAAAAGCAAGTCCAAATGGTTGCAGGTGTTCAAGGATCTCGGGCTGAATTGGTTGCCGCAAAGCATCGCATTCAATACCGACATCAACCGTCATTATTATGAGTTGCAGGAGCGTGATGTGGAGAATTTGGATGCAGCAATGTCTTTACCCGTATCTTATTCGCAGCAATTCCTGTGGAATAGAGAACTTGCCATCCGTTGGGATTTGACAAAGAATCTCAAATTGAATTATACTTCAGCTACTCATGCCGAAGTGGAGGAGCCATACGGGCCGGTGAATAAAGATCTCTATCCCGATGAATATTCGGCTTGGAAGGATTCTGTGCGGCAGAGTTTGATCCGATTGGGGCGTCCTATGGACTATCAGCAGACTTTTTCTGCTTCATACCAGGCTCCGTTCAATAAGATTCCGGCACTTGATTGGGTGACAGCAGATGCCAGCTTTAATTCTTCTTATAATTGGAATCGTGGTACGATGCTTGATAATGGAGCATCTTTGGGTAATAGCATTGCCAATCAGCGCCGGATTAACATCAATGGTCGATTCAATATGGAGACTCTATATAATAAGGTACCTTTCTTGAAGGAGACCAACAAACGTTTTGCCACCGGCAGCAAGAAAGTGGTTCCCAAAAATGTACGTCAGAATCAGAAGACAATGGCGGCCAAGAAGAAGGAATCGGAACTGAAAAAGAATACTTATACCAAGGAAGTGCAACTGATGCCCGATACCACCGTGACTGTAGTTCATTCTCGTAAGAGCAAACGGGTGAAGGTGACGGCTAAAACGGTCGATGGTAAGACATATCCCATTCGTTATAAAGTGTTGGATGAGAACAAGATTATGATACGTAATCTTGACACTGTAAAACTTAAGCTTACTGTAGTTCCTGGTCCCAAACCCGAGGAACAGAGTTGGTACAAGACTGCTCAGGTGATAGCCCGTGGTGCAATGATGATACGCAACTTCAGCATCAGTTATACCAATACCTATGCCATGTCTGTACCGGGCTTCATTCCTTCGGTAGGCGATGCATTCGGACAGGGCAAGAATGGCGGTCTCTTTGCACCTGGTTTGGATTTTGCTTTTGGTGTGCAGGGCGATGACTATTTGCAGCGGGCATCCGAGCGTGGATGGCTGATGCAGAGCGACAGCGTGGCAACTCCTGCAACGACCAATGCCATGGAGGACTTCCAGTTCAAGATGACGTTGGAGCCTTTCCGTGATTTCAAGATTGACCTCAATGCCAGCCGCACGATGAACCGTTCGCGCAGCATTCAGTATATGTATGCCGGTATGCCCGAGATACAAAGTGGAAACTTTACCATGACGGTTGTTACCATTGGGTCCTCGTTCGGCTCAAAGGGTAGTGCCGGTAATGGCTATTCTTCACGTCCTTTCCGTCAGTTCATCAAGAATCTGGATGTGGTACAGCAACGTGTAGAGCGACTTTATGCCGGCACTACTTATCCGGTAGGAACCTCGTTGGCTGGCCAACCTTACGATGCGTCCAACGGTGGAGTGGACAAGTATTCACCGGATGTGATGATTCCGGCCTTTTTGGCGGCCTATACGGGTGGCAATGCCAGCAGTACGGCGCTTGACATCTTCCCTTCGCTGTTGAAGATGTTGCCTAACTGGAGTCTCAAGTATGCAGGTTTGGGCAAGTTGCCTTGGTTTAGTGAACATTTCAAGAGTGTTACCCTCAGCCATGCTTACAAGAGTATCTACTCTGTCGGTTCATTCAATACTTATCGCAGTTTCTGCTCATTGATGGGCGAACGGGGTTTTATCGAAAACACTCAGACGGGTAGTCCTGTGCCCAGTACTATGTACGATGTCAGCACTGTCAGCATCAACGAAAGTTTCTCTCCGTTGGTGGGACTTGATGTCACTTTGCAGAACAATCTGTCGGCCAAATTGGAATTCAAGAAGAGTCGCTCGCTCAGTCTCAGTATGGCCGCCAACCAGATTGTTGAGACTACATCGGATGATATTGTAGTAGGACTCGGTTACAAAATTGTAAACTTCAAGTTGTTTGGTGCCGGAGGTGGTAAGAATAGGCGTGGCAATTCCTCGGCCAACAATGCTTCCAATCGTACCCGGCGTGGTGGCGTGAGCAACGACCTGAATCTGCGGGCCGACATCTCATGGCGCGAGCAGAGTGCCCTATGCCGCGACATTCAGTTGGTTACCACCCAGGCAACCAGTGGAAATAAAGCTTTGACGCTTAAACTTTCGGCCGACTATACCCTCAGCCGTCGTCTGACCTTGAATGCTTATTATGACATGCAACGCAACGAGCCTTTGGTTTCGGCTTCGGCCTATCCTGTTACTACCATTGACTTTGGTATGAGCATGAAGTTCTCGTTGACAAGATGACGGAAGAAAAAAAATCAGTAGATACTATTATATAGAAGCTATAGCCACAGTAAAAGACTATAGTCACTATAAAAACATAAAAGAAATGAATAAAGGAGATAAAGTGCGCTTCCTCAGCGAGAAAGGGGGAGGTATTGTTACAGGATTCCAAGGCAGGGATGTTGTCTTGGTTAGAGATGAGGATGGATTTGAGAT
>CAZDAN010000236.1:0-3025 GCA_964503565.1 uncultured Bacteroides sp. | reverse complement strand
GAACTCCGTCCGTACAGTTTCCAGACCATGGGTGTGGATTCTCCCAACGACCTTGTGAAGAACAAACTTGGCGAATATGGCGAAACCGCCAAGGCATGGAGCAGCGACGATGCTAAGGGATTCATCAAGGTAAGCTCAACCGCCTTGCGTGCTTATTATCTGGCGCATCCTGAGGAGGAGAGGTAAGGGAAGCCCCCCCTCAAACAAGGAAAAAATACTGTCCCTGTCATTCTGAGGACGATAGGACGAAGAATCTGCAAACGCAGGCTTAGTGATTCTTTAGCAGACGTTTTCAGATTCTTCGCGTTGCTCAGAATGACATCCTAAAATCACTTAGAAATAGAATGACATGATAAAAATCGGAATACTCGGAGCAGCAGGCTACACAGGTGGTGAACTTATCCGCCTGCTGGTGAATCATCCCGAAGCAGAGATTGTTTTTGCCAACAGCGAGAGTAACGCCGGCAATTTGGTCAGCGATGTACACGAAGGATTGTTGGGTGACACCGACTTGACGTTTACCGACGAAATGCCTTTCGACAAGGTCGATGTGGTGTTCTTCTGCTTCGGTCACGGCAAGAGCGAGCAGTTCTTGAAGGAACATACCATTCCTGCCAACGTGAAGATAATTGATTTGGCACAGGATTTCCGCCTCAAAGGCGACCATGACTATGTCTATGGACTTCCTGAAGTAAACAGAGAAGCGATAGCCGGGTGTCAGCACCTGGCCAATCCCGGTTGCTTTGCCACCTGCATCCAACTCGGTCTGTTGCCCGCGGCAAAACATGGGCTGATAAAGAGCGATGTGGCCGTCAACGCCATCACCGGCTCCACCGGTGCCGGACAGAAGCCGACCTCGACCACTCACTTCTCGTGGCGAAACAACAACTTCTCGGTTTATAAACTCTTCACTCATCAGCACTTGCACGAGATTTGCCAGACGCTGAACATTCTCCGTCCGGAAGATGCACCCGAGGTGGTGGACACACTGAACGAAGGATTTGACATAGAAGAAGGTAAAGTGACCATCGACTTTATCCCCTACCGGGGCGACTTCGCCCGCGGCATCTTCTGCACCGAGGTCATCACCCTCGACAAGTCTGTTGACAAAGACGAGGTGGTGGCCCTCTACAAGGAGTTTTACCGCGATGCGGCCTTTACCCATTATTCGGACAAGGCTCCCGACCTGAAACAGGTGGTGAACACCAACAAGGCTGTTGTCCACGTGGATGTGTTCGGCCGTAAGATGGTGGTCACCTCCATGATTGACAACCTTCTGAAAGGTGCTGTCGGACAGGCTGTACAGAATATGAACATCATGTTCGGCATTGACGAAAAGGCAGGACTCTGCTTAAAGCCGAGTGCATTTTAAGTGAAGAGTGAAGCCCCCATAGTTTATAATTTATAATTCATAATTAAAAGTGAACCTTTTTGATGTTTACCCTCTCTTTGACATCAACATTGTCAAAGGAAAAGGATGCCACGTGTGGGACGAGCAGGGACAAGAGTACCTCGACCTGTATGGCGGCCATGCTGTCATCAGCATCGGCCATGCACACCCCCACTATGTGGAAATGATCAGCAACCAGGTGGCCACACTTGGATTCTATAGCAACTCAGTGATAAACAAGATACAGCAACAGGTGGCCGAGCGCATGGGAAAGATTTCCGGTTACGATGACTACAGCCTGTTTCTTATCAACAGCGGCGCCGAAGCCAATGAGAATGCCTTGAAGTTGGCTTCGTTTCACAACGGACGTACCCGTGTGCTCTCTGCCCAGAAAGCTTTCCACGGACGCACTTCGTTGGCTGTGGAGGTGACAGCCAATCCCAATATTATTGCCCCCATCAATGCCAACAACCACGCCACTTATCTGCCTTTGAACGACTTGGAAGCGTGGGTGGCTGAAATTGAAAAGGGTGACGTCTGTGCCGTCATCGTAGAGTGTATCCAGGGCGTGGGTGGCATCCGCATGGTGACTTCCGAGTTTCTGAAGGGATTACGTGAGGCTTGCAATCGCACCGACACCGTGCTCATCTGCGACGAAATCCAGTGTGGCTACGGTCGTAGCGGCAAGTTCTTTGCCCACCAGCATTTGGGTGTGAAGCCCGACATGATAACAGTGGCCAAAGGCATTGCCAACGGATTCCCCATGGGTGGTGTGCTCATCAGTCCCAAGTTCAAGGCCATCTACGGCCAGTTGGGTACCACCTTCGGAGGTAATCACTTGGCCTGTGCGGCTGCCCTTGCCGTGATGGATGTGATGGAGCAGGAGGGGTTGGTGGACAATGCGGCCCGCGTAGGCGACTTCCTGATGAAGGAGCTGAAAAGCATCCCTGGCATCAAGGAGGTGCGCGGACAAGGCTTGATGATTGGCATGGAGTTCGAGCAACCTATCAAGGAATTGCGTCTGCGCCTCTTGAAGGAACAGCACGTTTTTACCGGCGTGAGCGGTACAAATGTCATCCGTCTGCTGCCTCCCCTCTGCCTCAGCATGGAGGAAGCCAAGGAGTTTGTTGAAAGATTGAAAGCCGCCATGGCTTGATTTTGGCTAAAAGGTGTTAATTTTTATAAGGTTCCTGTACATCGGGAACCTTATTGTTATAAATTTGTACCCTTATTGATGTAAAAGAAAGAGTATAAACTATAAAAAAGCAGAAAAAACATGAAGAAACAACTACTTACTATTTTGGGCTGTATGGCATTGGGTACAGCCTATGCACAAAATGACCTTCCACGCGTAGAGGTGTTTGAAGCGCAAGGTGCAGTCTTTGATTCCATCCCCGGCTCCAACGTACAGGGTGTGTCGTACAACGGAGAATGGGCCGTAGGTTTTGGTACCGAATATTCTCAATATTCTTTCATTTGGAACAAGACCTCGGGAGAATACAGCCTTATCACCGGTTCCTATCAGGACTTGGCCTACGCTTACGGCGTGAGCAACGACGGTACGGTGGTAGGTGCTTTCTATGAAGATACTGAAGGCAATGGCGGACTTGGCTACATGCTTCCTGGTACTTGGAA
>CAZDAN010000235.1:0-3102 GCA_964503565.1 uncultured Bacteroides sp. | reverse complement strand
AAGGTTCTGGAAAAACGTATACTTGGATTTTTTTTTTCTATACGACACGGATTATACTGATTGCACAAATAATAGAACGTGTGTTTGATTCGTATAGTCCGTGTCTCTCTCTCTCTTCAATGCCCTTCTTCAAGCATCTACTCTTCCCTCCTTGGCTATACGGTAGCGCATTTTTTCTTTCTTTTATATCTTTTTGTCATTCGTTATAGAACGTATCTTGCATAAAATGCGTACATTTGCACCCGATATGAGTAGAATACTTGCCATCGATTATGGACAAAAACGCACGGGATTGGCCGTGACCGACCCCTTGCAAATCATTGCTAACGGGCTTACCACCGTGCCTACCGCACAGTTGGAGGCTTTTGTGCTCGATTATGTGAAACGTGAGCAGGTAGAGCGTATCGTCGTAGGGCTCCCTCGGCAAAATTCGGGCGAGTACTCCGAGAACATGCGGCGCATCACTCCCTTTGTCAACCGATTGAGGAAGATTTTGTCCGACATACCTGTGGAGTATGTGGACGAGCGTTTTACTTCGGTGCTTGCTCATCGCACCATGTTGGACGCAGGCCTCAAGAAGAAAGACCGACAAAACAAGGCTTTGGTGGACGAAATAAGTGCCTGCATCATTTTGCAGAGCTACATGGAGTCGAGAAGGTGATAGATGGACAGGTGTCTGTAGTGACTATAAATATCCATAAGTCCTGACGAAGAAAATAAATAGAAAACCTAAAAATAAAACAAGAAACTCAAAATGATTCTTCCCATTTACATTTATGGCCAACCAGTGTTGAGGAAAGAGGCCGAAGACATTACCCCTGATTACCCCAACTTGAAGGAACTGATTTCAAATATGTTCGACACGATGGATCGTGCCGAAGGATGCGGATTGGCCGCTCCTCAGATAGGCCTTCCCATCCGTGTGGTGGTGATTGACCTTGATGTGCTTAGCGATGATTATCCTCAATACAAAGGTTATCGGCGCGCATTCATCAATCCCCACATCATCGAAGTGGGTGAAGAAACCGATTCAAAGGACGAAGGTTGTCTCAGTCTTCCGGGTATCAATGAAGCCGTGAAACGCCCCACACGCATCCATGTGAAGTACTTCGATGCTGATTGGCAAGAGCATGACGAGTGGGTGGAAGGATTCGAAGCCCGTTGTATGCAACACGAATTTGACCACTTGGAGGGAAAGATGTTCATCGACCACCTTGGAGGCTTGCGCAAGCAGATGATTAAGGGCAAACTGAACAATATGCTCAAGGGAAATGTCCGATGCGCATACCGCGTGAAGACGGTGAAATGATGAGGAAATAATAGTATGCACCGAATCTTCCTCATACTCTTGCTGATGCTGGCCTCCCTTGTAGGAGCAACGGCGCAAATCAACACTGACCGAGTGATGATGATAGGGCGCAATGCGCTTTATTTCGAGGATTATGTGCTTTCTATCCAATACTTCAATCAGGTGATAAACGCCAAACCTTATCTGCACGCGCCATATTTCTTTCGCGGCCTTGCCAAGTTGAACTTGGAGGATTACCGGGGAGCCGAACAGGATTGCTCGGAAGCTATCGGACGGAATCCCTTCGTAGTGGATTATTATCAGGCACGGGGCCTTGCGCGCATCCATCAGGGAAAGTACACCGAAGCCATCAGCGACTATGAGCAGGCATTGGTGCATGCGCCTGAAAACGTAGGGCTTTGGCACAACCTTATCCTTTGCCGTATGCGCGAAAAGGATTATGAAGGTGCACGCGCCGATGTGGAGTGCTTGATGAATGTTTCGTCGCGTTACGTGCCCGCCTATCTGATGAGTAGCGACGTGTGGATGAAGCAGAAGGATACGTTGAAGGCCGAAGCCGACATCAATCGTGCTTTGGAACTGGACAAATACAATACCGACACATGGAGCGTGAGAGCAATGCTCCGTATGCAGCAAGGGTGCTACAAGGAGGCAGAGGAAGACCTCGGACAAGCCATACACTTGGCTTCGCTGAATGTGGGAAACTACATCAACCGTGCTCTTGCACGCTATTATCAGAATAATCTCCGCGGAGCCATGAGTGACTATGACCAAGCGGTGAATATGGAACCGAACAACCTCATTGCGCTCTACAATCGTGGCCTTTTGCGTGCTCAGGTGGGCGATGATAACCGTGCCATTGAAGACTTTAACCGAGTCATTGATATGGAGCCGGAGAATATGATGGCCATCTTCAATCGTGCTATCCTCCGTGACCAGACGGGTGATTATCGGGGATCTATTCAGGACTACACTACCGTACTTGACGAGTATCCGGACTTCATTGCTGGATATCAGCATCGGGCCGCAGCTCGTCGCAAAGTGGGCGACCGACGGGGAGCCGAGATGGATGAGGGACGCGTGATGAAAGCTGAAATCGATTGGCGTAATGCCTTGCTTGCCGGTACTGACTCAGATAAAAAAGAGGCGGAGGACGATGATGAGAAAGGGGAGAAGACGCGCAAGAAATCGAACCGCAACGTGAAGAACTATCGTAAATTGGTGGTGGCCGATGGCGAAGAGGTTCAGCAGAAATACAAGAACGAATATCGGGGGAAAGTTCAGAACCGCAACGTGAAAGTGGAGTTGGAGCCGATGTTTGTACTCACTTACTATCAAAAGGATAACGAGGTGAAGCGTACAGTCCACTTCCATAAGATGGTGGACGAGCTGAACACGGCACAGGTGTTGGTCAAGCGTCTTCATATCACCAATCAGGAATCGCCTCTCAATCAAGCGCAAGTGGATGAGCATTTTGCCTCGGTAGATAACTATTCAGCCGCTATTGTGGATGCTCCTCAAAGAGCTGACCTCCGTTTTGCACGTGCCCTTGATTTCTATTTGGTGCAAGACCTTGGAAGTGCTGTGGACGATTTGACGCAAGCCATTCTGAAGGATGACCAATTCGTGCCTGCTTACTTTAACCGTGCCCTTGTCCGATGCAAGCAACTGGAGTATAAGCGTGCCGAGGAAGCAGCCGAGCAAGAGGAATACGAAGGGAAAAATCTGAAGTTTGAGAAGGGCGTACGCGGACATATCCATGAATACGAGTTGGTGAAATACGACCTTGACAA
>CAZDAN010000234.1:0-3138 GCA_964503565.1 uncultured Bacteroides sp. | reverse complement strand
GCGGATATACATCGTGCTGATATGCTCTTCGGTCACTGTGGGATAGTCGATGATGTGCTTGCCGCCATCGGTGCGGTAGGCAGGTTGCTTGCCAGCCTTTTCCATATTCAGCAGAACGAATGGTTTTAAGACTCCTTTTCCGTAGCCACCTTTATTTGCTATCACCTTTCCCTCGGGTGAAACAAGGAAATAGTCGGGAATACCTTTCACACCGAAGCGGGCAAAGATGCCGTTGTCCTTCTGCAGGTCGTTCCAGTTGTGCCACGTGATGTTGTACTTGGCCGACGCTTTCTTCCAATACTTTTCACCATCCTGACTGATGCTGACCACCTCCAAGGAGTCAGCCATCTGTTCGGAAATCTCTTTCAGCTCAGGGAAACTCATAATGCAAGGGCTGCAGCCACTGCTCCAGAAGTCGAGCAAGAGATATTTCCCCTTCAACTCCTGCAGGTGGTGGACATTGCCCAAGGTATCTTTCAGTTCAAGGTCGGGAAGCATGTCGCCCACCTTCACTGCTTGGGGGTACAGTTTGTTCATGATGCGTCTCCCCCGATACGACGTTTTCTGCTCTTCGCTCATGCGTTGGGCCAGTTCCTTTCCCTTGGCCAACAGTGTGGTGTCTTTAGATATGGCCAAATAAAAAAGGTGGTTCATCCAAGCATCGTCCACGGGCAATGTCTCCAGCAGGGCGATGTCTTTCCGCGGGATGGCAATGCACAACAGTGAGTCCGCTTGCCGGTAATACTTTTTGTCACCTGTCCGATAATATTCCTCGTAAGCGTGCGTATATTCACCCAGTTCCTTCCGCGTATTGGCGCGGAACTTGTTTTCCGTCTTTTGGGCAGGCACATTGCTCTCGATTTCCCAGACCGAATAGTCCATCCCGTCGCCTGTAATCTTGACACGTGCCCCTGGCATCATCCATAAGGTATGCTGGGTGAAGAGTCCTGTTTTTGCATAAAGGATGTGCGCCGGATTCACTCCGCCATCATCCGAAATTCCTTCAAAGCGGAACTTTCCACCCAACACCGTGTCCCCGTCCATTATCGGGAGCATCTGTCCCACGTCCTCCAACAGGTTCAGGAACATACTGTCCGGCACATTGGCCAGCTCGCCTTCAATCACAATTTTCTCTCCTTGCTCCCCCGCAACATTGCACGAGGTCGTCAGGCTCACGACGGTCATCGTCAGTGCCGCCCATAGGATGCTTTTCTTTCTCATATTCCTTATATTATTAAGATGTTTTTCCGCCACAAAGATAACGCAACGGTTTAGAACGGTGCAAAGGTATCTTATTCCTTCTTTAGTTCCAAAGAAAAAATCTAAAAGTTTCCATTCAGAAGTGGGGGAAAATCTAAAAACTTTCATTTAGATTTTTCAAATACGTGTAAAATGTTCGGATTTGTCGATGAAAAGGGGATTTTTTTACTACCTTTGCGCCCAAACTGAAACTTGAGATGCAATGAAAACAAAATATCTGTTGCCTGTGTTGCTGGTGTTGCTTGTTGCGCTTTCCTATGTGGGAAACTATCGGGCAAGCGAAAGAGAACTATGCGAACGGGCAAACCTGCTGTTCCTGCAAGAACATGCCGGATGGGGAGATTCGCTGATGCGTATCCTGAAGATCCCAACTTCTGGGACATATAATTCTGAGGCGTATCGCAAAAAGAAAAAGCACACCCTTCTCTCGTTGCAAGACACTATTGTGATTTCTACCCGTTTCTATCATCCCGAATACACCAAATACAGACGGGATGTTTATACGTGTTTTCAGTTGTTGGATACCATGTGGGGAGAGAAAGATGGATATGAATTGGCCATCGTAGATTCTCTTTTTCAATGTGCATTGGTGCGCGAGGGCATCGAGGCTGAAGTGGCCGTAGCACTGGGTGTCCGCGACTTGGGGAAGATATTCCCGTCGGAAGATTCGATGTGCGTGGATGTCCCGATAGAACATCGCGAGGTTAGCCGTGAACTGGCCGACGGTGTGCCCCTCGAGACGGTGAATATAGGCATCTGTAACCAAGGGGAACTGAGTGCCTTCATCCGTTTTCAGCCTGCCGTGGTGAGGGCGCACATGAGCCTTTTTGATTGGTATCAGGTGATTGCCATCGTGGCAGCTTTGGTCGTAGGATGGTTGGCGTATGTGTTTGAAAAATATCGTTCGGTCGTGGGTCGCATGGTGATAATAGGAAACACGGCTATCGACTTTGAACGCGAAATGGTCTGCCTGTGGAGCGGAGAGTGCCGACCCATTGCCTCCAACCAACTGGCGTTACTGAAAATGTTGGTGGCAACGGCTCCCGATTATCGGCTGGGCAAGGAGGAGATTTGTCAAACCTTGTGGGGTAGGGATGCCAAGGACGGGCAGGCGCTGTACAACACCACCGTCAGCGGTCTGCGCAAACTGTTTGTGGCTGACGATGAATCGCTGGAATTGAAGACTCTTTCCAAGGAGGGAATAGCGTTGATGATAGATGCCTCCCTGCTGAAGCGCAGACGGGGAGTGCTTTTCTTTCGTGTCATTCACCAATGTCGCCCATAGGGTGTTTTTTTTGTCTGTTTTTCTACCCATAAAAGCTCCGCAAGTTTTGAACCTGCGGAGCTTTTATGATGGTTATGTATCTTCTTTGTTACACGCGGATTACTCAGCCTCGGCAACTACCTCGAAAGGAATCTCAACAGAAACTTCCTTGTGGAGTTTTACAGTAGCTTTGTAAGAACCTACTTCCTTCACTGCACCTACAACGATAATCTTGCGGTCGATGTTGTGACCCAACTTCTGAAGTTCTTCTGCAATCTGGATGCTGCCTACTGAACCGAAGATGGTACCTGTCGCGCTTACCTTAGTGGCGATGGTCAATGAAACCTCTGCCAACTGAGCAGCCAAAGCCTCAGCGTCGGCCTTAATCTTGGCCAACTTGTGAGCGCGCTGCTTCAGGTCCTCAGCCAACATTTTCTTGGCAGCGGGTGAAGCGATGACAGCCTTACCGGTAGGAATAAGATAGTTACGGCCGTAGCCTGACTTTACGGTTACGATATCATTCTTGTAACCCAAGTTCTGAACGTCTTCTTTCAAAATGATTTCCATACAAATTCCTCCTTCTTTATTATTTCATCATGTCAGTTACGAATGGG
>CAZDAN010000233.1:0-3154 GCA_964503565.1 uncultured Bacteroides sp. | reverse complement strand
CGCAACTGAACTACTACAACACCCGCGAAGAGCGCAAGGTGGTGACGGGCGAAAAAAGCCTCTGCATCACGGACACTGTGCCCTTCGTAAGAAGAGTATATCAAGTGGTGAAGTCGCGCCCGAACATTCCGCTGAAGGAGGGTATATACACATTCCGTGCCATGGTACGAGCGGAGGGGGATATATTCGCAATCCTAAAAGTTGGAACGAACATGTTCATGCTCACTGATACCAAGGAAGAGTGGCAAGAAGTGACACTGGAAGTAGAAGCAGAAAATGAAGAAGATATTCCTATTACCTTCCATGCAAAAGGTGAGGCTGGTTCCCGCTTGCTTATCGATGATGTGGAACTTAAATGGTCTCGAAAAGGAAAGTTGGAGATTGACATACATCTCGAAGGAGACATTCTGATACTGGATGATGAAGATTCTCTTGCCCTCTGACAAGTTAATATATAAGTAAGCATATGCCCCCTTCATCAAGATGGGCGGTGTGCCCGAAGAGGCCTTCCCCGACTTCAGCAAACAATCCAGCGTGCTCAGCATCGACCGCGTGGAGCTGGTGTCGGAGTATCGGATAGAGATGACTTTGTAAAGCTGAGAGTAAAAAGAAATATATAATAAAAGAAAGATATGATACTGAATGAAAGAGAAGAACGCCATGACCACTTGCTGTGGGTGGCGCGCCAGATGATGACAGCAGCACGGACTGCCCCCAAGGGAAAGGGGATTGATGTGATTGAAACCATCGCCGTGACGGGTGCAGACATCAGACTGCTGAGTGACACAATGAGACAAATGTATGAGGACAACGGTATGAAATTCTTCCTTAGGGATGCAGACAACATTCTTGCGGCAGAGGTTATCGTCCTGATTGGAACAAGAGAGCAAGCGCAGGGTCTGAACTGCGGACATTGTGGATTTGAACTGTGTACAGACCGGGTGACGGGTGTACCCTGTGCCCTCAATACTGTAGATGTAGGCATCGCCATCGGTTCAGCTTGTGCCGCTGCAGCCGACTTACGAGTCGATACCCGTGTCATGTTCTCGGCAGGATTGGCAGCCCAACAACTGGGATGGCCTGAGGGATGTCACACAGTGATGGCTATCCCTGTATCAGCATCGTCCAAAAATCCCTTCTTCGACCGCAAACCGAAAGAGGTGGCAAAGGAATAATGGGAAATATGGACAACCGGACATACAGACTCCCTGCTGAATGGGAGCCACAGCGCATGGTGCAACTGACATGGCCTCACGAGGCTACAGACTGGAACGGGATGTTGGACAAGGCTGAGGATTGCTTCGCCCGCATCGCTTTCGAAATAGCCAAACGTGAATCTCTGTTAGTGGTAAGCCCCCACCCTATGCGTGTAGCAGAACAATTGCGCCGTATTGGTGTAGATATGACACGAGTGACTCTGCACAAGTGTCCCACTAACGACACCTGGGCACGCGACCACGGTTTTATAACAGTCAAGAGCGAAAAGTCACGGGCAGTTATGAAACACTTAGATTTCTGTTTCAATGGATGGGGACTGAAGTTTGCCTCTCACCTTGACAATCAGATAAACCGCAGCCTACACGCAGCGGGTCTGATGGAGGGAGAATACGTAGATTGCCTCGACTTTGTGCTGGAAGGTGGCTCGATAGAAAGCGATGGCAAAGGGACACTGATGACGACGAGCCACTGCCTGACAGCCCCTAATCGCAATGCCAGACACCTCACTAAGGAGACGTTGGAAAAGAAACTGAGTGAATGCTTCGGCATCCGCCGAGTATTGTGGCTTGACCACGGGTATCTGGCAGGCGATGACACCGACAGCCACATAGACACTCTGGCCCGCCTCTGTCCCGATGACACCATCGCTTATGTGCAGTGCACCGACAAACAGGACGAACATTACAAGGAATTGCACCTGATGGAGGAACAACTTCGAAGGTTTCGCACCCTTGACGGACAACCTTACCGACTGGTTCCCCTCCCCATGACAGACCCTATTTATGCCGGAGAAGAACGGTTGCCAGCAACCTATGCCAACTTTCTCATTATGAACGGAGCAGTACTCTACCCCACCTACGGTCAACCAGAGAAGGATACTTTGGCCGGCAAACAACTGAAACAAATATTTCCCAATCGAGAGATAGTGGGTATTGACTGTAGCATACTCATACACCAACATGGCTCACTACACTGTGTCACCATGCAATATCCACTGGGAGAAAAGAAAAAAGAGAATAGTGAAGAATAAAAAAGAAAGTGAAAGATAATATGAACAGGACTGTGAAGATAGGCCTCATACAGCAGGCCAATACCGAAGACATAAAAGGCAACCTACGGAAACTGAGCGAGAACATACAAGATGTGGCATCCCGCGGAGCAGAACTGGTGATACTACAGGAATTGCACAACAGTCTCTATTTCTGTCAGAGCGAAGACACACGTATGTTCGACTTGGCCGAACCCATTCCTGGACCCTCAACGGGATTCTATGGCGAGTTAGCAGCTACATACAATGTTGTACTGGTTACTTCCCTCTTTGAGAAACGCGCCCCAGGCCTCTATCACAATACCGCTATCGTTTTTGACAAGGATGGAAGCATCGCAGGAAAATACCGCAAGATGCACATCCCCGATGACCCTGCCTATTACGAGAAATTCTACTTTACACCTGGAGACATAGGTTTTGAACCAATACAAACTTCAATAGGGAAATTGGGTGTACAAGTATGTTGGGACCAATGGTATCCCGAAGGAGCACGCCTGATGGCACTGAAGGGAGCAGAAATACTCATCTATCCCACAGCTATTGGATGGGAAAGCAGTGATACGAACGAAGAGAAGGCTCGTCAACTGGAAGCATGGATTACAGTGCAACGCGGTCATGCCGTAGCCAATGGATTACCCGTAGTGGCAGTAAACCGTGTAGGACACGAATCCGATCCTACTGGACAAACCAATGGCATCCGGTTCTGGGGAAACAGTTTTGTGGCGGGTCCACAAGGCGAACTACTGGCCGTGGCCGATAATAACAAGGAGCAGAACATCGTAGTAGAAGTGGACATGACCCGCTCGGAAAACGTACGCCGCTGGTGGCCTTTCCTACGCGACCGCCGCATTGATGAATTCGATGCGCTCGCCAAACGATTTATTGATT
>CAZDAN010000232.1:0-3162 GCA_964503565.1 uncultured Bacteroides sp. | reverse complement strand
AAGGTACAATCCAACTGTAATGAGGGCAACGGGCACTTTATCGAATGCTTACTTTTCTACAAAAATACTAATTTCTAAGGTTTTATGCAAATAATCTACTGATTATTAAATAGATATATTTTTGTCATATACTAAAGTAACTGTCTTTATCTTAATCTATCTTAAAAACAATAGCAGTCTGGGATGGCAGCGTGGCAGGAGCAATGATAACCAACGCGTCGGGTGTATGACGCCATCTGAGACGGCCACGGTAACCAAGCAGAGACACCTTCTTTACCTTCTTCAGAGTGGTCTTCCCCATTGACTTGATAGCGACTTCCTGTCCGGCTTTGGGCGATTGCATACAGAAAGCATAAAGAGAGCCGTTTTTGCCCACCGTGAAGCGGATGTCCTGAGCATTAAACCGGAAGTCTGCATGACGTTTGCCCAATCCGCCACCAGGCAGTTTCTTCAGTTTGCCGTTCACCATCTCACCCTCGCCCAGCGTATGCCAGGCCTTGCTGCCATACACGGCTTCGCCATTGATCTGCATCCATTGGCCGACCTCTTCGAGCATAGTGACGCATGCCTCCTCGATGCTGCCGTCAGGACGCATCGGGATATTGAGTGCGGCATTGCCGTCGCGACAGATAGCTTCGATAATAAAGCGTATCATAGAACTCGAATCGTAGGTAAAACCTGGGGCATAGAACCAGTCACCGACAGGTGCCTCACGAATCCAAGGTTGCGAGGCATTGATGGTGTCGGGGAAGTCGAACTCGGCCGTGTTCACGGCTCCGTTGGTGGGTTTGCGGAACTTGATGATACTGAAAGCATCTACCTTCTTACGTGTCTTCAACAGGCGGTTGTAGTAGTCGGCCATCACCGTCTGCATGGCATTGCATTTATAGCCCGTGCCCGTGCCGTCGCCCGTAAAGGGACCTTGAACGGTGCCGTCGGTATAGATGAAGTCGGGGTCGTAATGGGCAATAACATCCATCATGCGCAGTGCCCACTGTGTGGCATACCACTTGCAATAGTCCAAATGCCGCGTGAAGATGCCGGCCTTGGGGGGCGACCAAGGCGAGTGAGCCTTCTCATCGACGGTCTCATATTCGCGCAGATCGATGCCATAGAGCAGTCGGGGGTCGTAACCTTCCCACCATTTACCCTTCCCTGCTTCCAGCGTCAAGTTACCATCGTAAGGCACACCAGCCCTGTCTCCCTTCGAATCGGAGCCGAAAGCCGTCTGCCACCACCACCAAGTATATTCGTGGTGGAAGGTCACGCCGTAGCGCATGTTGTATTTGTGACAGGCATCCGCCCATTCGCGCAGAATGTCACGCTTCGGCCCGATGTTCACCGAGTTCCAAGGTTGATACTGCGAGTTCCACAGGTCGTAGTTGTCATGGTGTACGCCCTGAATCATCAGGAACCGTGCGCCAGCCTTCTGATAGAGTCTTGTCAGATACTCTGGGTCGAGTTTCGTAGGATTCCAGTCGCGTAGCACCTCCTTGTAGCCCACCTCCGAGGGATGCCCGTATCGCTTTAGGTGATTATAGTATGCCTTGTGACTTTCGCGTTCCTTATACAGATGACGTGCATACCAGTCTCCGCTCTCGCCAGCTGCCTGCGGGCCAAAATGTACCCAGATGCCGAACTTGGCATCGCGCAGCCAATCGGGCGTGCCGGGGTAGTTCTGTTCTATCGACTCCCACGACGGCTTAAAAGGACCATCGGTGATGGGAATGTCGAGTTGAACTTCTGCAAACGACTGACTGTCACCCATAGGCACAGAGCCTATAGGCAGCTTTTCGGGAATCTCAGGGAATGGCGGCAACTGTGCGCAGACATCCAAATTCGCCAGTGCCACCAACATCATTGAAACGATATTTTTTCTCATCATTTATTCTTATATTCTTAACGTGAGTTCGATGAATTTTAATTGCCTGTAAATTTGGTGATTAGCGAAAATTATTGTATCTTTATGGTGCTTAATTACAAAGAATTACAAATAATAATCGCTATGCTCACCGCGGACAAAGTTACTGAATTATTCTGTATGGCAGATGATTTCTGCAAGTTTTTTGATAAGATGACGGCAAAATATACGCTCAAGAGTGAAAATAAACGCCCTTACCATCGTGATTCCACCATGTCAAAGGCAGAAATCATGCTCATCATGATTTTGTTTCACGATTCCGGTTATCGATGCCTCAAACATTTCTATCTGGAAAAAGTATGCAAACATCTTCGCCATCTCTTCCCCAAAGTCGTGTCATATAACCGTTTCGTTGAACTTGAGAGTGTCTTTTTCTTTCATCTTTGCCAAATTTCTACTATGTGTTTCATCACAACGTATTGCGCATAGGCAGCCTTGACCTCTATTCGATGGAACTTCTCATCAGGCATTATTTCATGTTGTATCTATCCATAAGTCATTAAAATTTGTTTCTGCCATGCCGGTTGTTCCCATTTGAAGAAAAGCTTTTCTACTTTTTCTTTTGTATTTTTCCCGTTTTACACTACCTTTGCGCCCTATAAACAAGAATTTGCGAGGATGCGGAATCCTCCTCTAAACTACATACATTTATGGCTTTTTTAAAGAAGATATTGCCCGATGTCATAGTCGTGGCTTTTTTTGCAGTTATCTCTTTTGTCTATTTCTACCCGGCAAATGTAGAGGGACTTGTATTGGGACAACATGACAACGTTGCCGGAATCGGTTCAGGACAAGAACGTAAAGAGTTTATGGAGCGTACGGGCGAAGATACCCGTTGGACGAATGCTATATTCAGCGGTATGCCAACTTTCCAAATGGCTCCTAGCTACGGTTCCACCGATATACTCAGTTATGTAGAGCAAATCTACCGATTGTTTATTCCCGGTTATACTTGGTATTTATTGGTGTTGTTATTGGGATTTTATATCCTGCTTCGTGCGTTTGATTTTCGGGCATGGATGGCTGCTTTAGGAGCTGTTCTGTGGGCTTTTTCTTCTTATTTCTTTATTCTGATTGCTGCCGGTCATATCTGGAAATTGATTACTTTGGCATATATACCGGCCACCATAGCCGGTATGGTTTTGGTTTATAGGGGACGTATGTTGTGGGGAACGATTCTGACAGCTCTCTTTCTTGCATTGCAGATTCGGGCCAACCATGTGCAGATGAGTTATTATTTC
>CAZDAN010000231.1:0-3175 GCA_964503565.1 uncultured Bacteroides sp. | reverse complement strand
CGCAGGACACCATCTGCATGGACAAGCAGTATCTCTTCGAGAACGACTACCTCCACCCCAATGCCAAAGGTTACGAGGCAATGGGCAACATCGTAGACCTCAGCCTCTTCACAACTGACAAGCCATTGGGTGCCGACGAAGAAGACGACAACGAAGGCCTGGTAGGCCAATGGATTGAGGCCGAAGACCTTGTCACTCCCACTTGTGGAAACGGCTTTGTGAAGAAGGACGACCTTGCCGCCTCCAAAGGCAGCTACCTCTATTCCGAGAAGAATATCACCGATGCTGCTCCGGCCGACAGTGCCGACCTGCTGGTAGTCTGCTTCAACATCGAAACAGCCGGATACTACAACATCTATGCCCGTGTACAATGCCCCACTTGGGACGACGACAGCTATTGGACCAAGATGGACGAGGGAAATTTTTCATTCGCAAACGGTCTCCAATGTGGAAACATGTGGGAATGGAAAAGCCTCTTCGCGGGTAATCTGACAGCCGGCGAACACATCTTCACCATCGGTTGTCGCGAAGATGGTGCCATGATGGACAAACTCTTCATCACCACCAGCGAAACTGCCCCCATGGGCATGGGCGGAAGCGAGGAGAAGCCCGATGCCATAGCCGCTACCAAGCAAGAGGCTAAGGCAGTGCGAAGCGCCTATTACAATCTGAATGGAATGAAAATACAAGCCCCTCAGTCAGGCATCTACATTCGCCAGACATTGTTGGCCGACGGAGAACGGAAGACTGAGAAGGTAGTAATCAAATAACAGTAACGACACAATCATGAACAAACATTCTTATACCACAAAGTTTGCAGGAACTCTGCTGATGCTCCTCGCTATCGTTTCGTGCTCAGAACCAGCCCCCACCCATTGGGTAGGCACATGGGGGGCAGCCCGCCAATTGGTGGAGCCTCACAACAATCCGCCCGCACCGGGACTGGAAGGAAACTCTTTCCGCCAAATCGTCCAAGTCTCCATCGGTGGCGAAACAGCCCGTCTGCGTCTCTCCAATGAGTTCAGCACCGACTCCACTGAAATTCTGGCCATTGAAATGGCTCATGCCATGACGGCAGGAAGCAGTTATGAAATCGACGAGAGCAGCACCGTCAGCCTGACCTTTGACGGAAAACCCGGTGTCACCATGGCTGCTGGTGCCACGGCGACTTCTGACCCTGTGGATTTCCCGATGAATCCCCGTCAGAACGTGGCCATCACCATCCACTATGGAGATGCATCATCTACCAGTGTGACGGGACATCCCGGCTCACGCACCACCTCATACCTGGCCGAAGGAAACACCAGCGACTTCTCACAAGCTGTGCGCACAGACCACTGGTACACCATTCTGGGACTGGATGTAGAAGCGGGCCTCGAAACAGGGGCTGTAGCCATCTTGGGTAACTCCATCACCGACGGACGCGGCTCTACCACCAATCAGCAAAACCGCTGGCCTGATGTGCTCTCGCGCCGGCTGTTGGCCAACGAAGCGACAAAGAACGTAGGTGTGCTCAACATGGGCATCGGCGGCAACTGCATGTTAGGAAGCGGCCTTGGCCCTGCCGGTAAAGACCGCTACACACATGACCTGTTGGAACAGCCGGGTGTGAAATGGATTATCCTCTTCGAAGCCATCAACGACTTGGGTTGGGCACGCGACGGCATGTGGTCGGCCAATGCCATCATCGACCTCTACACAAAAATTATCAATGAAGCCCACGCCAAGGGAATCCGTGTGTTCGGCGGCACCATTACGACGTTCAAAAACAACAGCTACTATACCGAAGACCACGAAAAGGGACGCCAGCATCTGAACAATTGGATGCGCACTACGCCCCTGTTGGACGGTGTCATCGAAATGGAACATGCCGTGCGCAACCCGCAGGACACCCTGAGCATGAACCCCGAATTCCTCTTCGAGAACGACTATCTCCATCCCAATGCCAAGGGTTACGAGGCTATGGGTAACATGGTTGACCTCAATTTATTCAGTAGCGACAAGTAATGAGCTACCCAAACAATAACACAATGAAAAGACTTTTCTTCATAATGATAGGCCTGCTGACCATCCTCTGTACGAAGGCTGAGAATGGAAGCAAACTTTGGTTGCGCTATGACACGCTTCGCACCGCCCAAGTAACAGGCACAGAGGGTAAAGCCGCAGAAGTACTGAAACTCTACTACGACGGCAAGCAAGTGGTACTGAACCTCGATGCCACCTTACCAGCCAACGATGGCTACACGATTAAAGGCGACAAGGAGAAGGCCACCATCAGTGCACGCACCGAAGCCGGATTGCTTTATGGAGCCTTTGCCCTGTTGCGTGGCGAAAGTGGAAGTTCTGCACCCTACTTCGGCCTTCGCCTGCTGAACCATTGGGACAACCTCGATGGGTCCATCGAGCGCGGCTATGCCGGCGAAAGCATCTTCTGGAACGAACGCCTGAAGATTGACCACGAAAAGATAGAAGCATACGCCATGGCCAACGCCTCCATCGGCATCAATGGCACGGTGCTCAACAACGTGAACGCTTCGCCCAAAATGCTGACGGATGTATATATTAATAAGGTAAAGGAGATTGCCGGCATCCTGCGCCCTTGGGGCATACGGGTCTATATCTCTGTCAACTTCGGTTCACCCAAGGCATTAGGCGAGTTGGATACGGCTGACCCTCTGGACAAGAAAGTCAGTCGCTGGTGGAAAAAGAAAGTGGCAGACATATACAAGCAGGTCCCCGACTTCGGCGGTTTCCTTGTGAAAGCCAATTCAGAGGGACAGCCCGGCCCGTTCGACTACGGACGCACCCATGCCGACGGTGCCAACATGCTGGCCGATGCACTGAAGCCGCACGGGGGAATCGTCATGTGGCGCAGCTTCGTCTATGGGGCCAAGCACAAGGGAGAAGACCGCGTGAAGCAAGCCGTCTCTGAATTCAAGCCACACGATGGCGAGTTCCGCGACAATGTCATCCTGCAATCAAAGAACGGACCGCTCGACTTCCAGCCACGCGAACCATACGCTCCCATCTTCGACCAGATGAAACAGACCCATCAGATGGCAGAGCTGCAGATTACGCAGGAATACTTGGGACACAGCCAGCAGCTGGTCTTTCTGGCTCCCATGTGGGAAGAGTTCTTCTCGTTCGTATCGCCAAAGAAACTGAAAGGTATAGC
>CAZDAN010000230.1:0-3186 GCA_964503565.1 uncultured Bacteroides sp. | reverse complement strand
AGTCAACGGAAATCGTTAACATACAAACGGAAATCGTTAACATACAGGAGACTTCTTTATTTCACGACGTGAAATATTCATTCCACGGTTTGGAATATTCATTTCACGTCGTGAAATATTCGTTTCACAGTGTGAAATAAAGAAGCAACGCACATCTTCTCAGTTTTCTCCATCTGTTTCTGAACCTTTCTTCTGCCGATGCCGGACTTTTGCATGCAAGAATCCTTTGCCGTTTCTTTGTCAGAAAACAATCTTTTCGTAACTTTGCAAGCAATAATGCAATAAGGTTTTAAGAAATGTCACCCTGAGCCTGTCGAAGGGCCTCGGAGTGAAGCAAAAGAGACCGAAGGCTGTCAACACGCACCTGAGATGCTTCGGCTTCGCTCAGCATGACAAAGGCAGCCTGGTGAATCTGTAAAAATAAACAAAGCAAAGCAATGATGAAGAGACTACTTTCCCACATCTTGCTGGCCGCGATGCTGGCCACAGCTCTGCCCCTTGTGGCGAAGGAATACAAGGTGGAAGAGGTGCCGATGGTGCACCTGCAGGACAAGACACGCTACGTGAGCAACCCCGATGGCATTCTGTCGGCGGAGGCAGTGAGCACAATGGATGCCATCCTCCGGCAGTTGGAAGAGAAAACGGGCATCGAAACGCTGGTCGTAGCCGTAGAGGAGATTGAAGGCGGCGACTGCTTTGAGTTTGCCTACCAGCTGGGCAGGCAGAACGGTGTGGGAAAGAAGGAGGCTGACAACGGCCTGGTCATCCTGTTGGTTCGCGGCGAGCGGTGCGTACAATTCGTCACGGGCTACGGTCTCGAAGGCCATCTGCCCGACGCCATCTGCAAGCGCATACAGGAGCGCACCATGTTCCCCCTGCTTCGCGAGGGCAAGTGGGACGAGGGCATGGTGGCCGGCATACAATCAGTGAACGGCTTCCTGACCGACTACGACGAGTGGCAAGCATCAGAGACGGACGAGGAAAGTGAAGAACTGCTCACCGTATTCATCGGATTCGCCGGCTTGATTCTGCTCTTTTTCCTCATCTGCTATGCCGTTGTCCGCGCACAGACGAAATGTCCCCAATGCAAGAAATACGGCCTCCAGCGTAGCCAGACGCGCCTGCTCTCCAAAAAGAACGGGGTGAAGACCAACGAGGTGGTGTACACCTGCAAGCATTGCGGACATACCGTGGTGAAACGTGAACAAGAGGAGGACGACAACTACACCGGTTTTGGTGGAGGCGGCTCCTTGGGCGGCCCGTTCATCTTCGGTAGCGGACGCGGAGGAAGTTTCCACGGCGGAGGCTTCGGAGGCGGATTCGGCGGAGGCAGCTTCGGAGGCGGAAGTTTCGGCGGAGGCGGTGCCGGAGGAAGGTTTTAAGAAGTGAAGAGTGAAGAGTGAAGAATCAAACAATCATAAATCATAAATCAAATGAAGACAATCAGTAAACTTATCGTAGCCCTTGTGGCTTTGGTCGGCCTCAACAGTTGCGGCTACAACACCATGACAGAGAAGGAAGAAGCCGTGAACAAGGCTTGGAGTAACGTAGAGAATCAGTACCAGCGCCGTTCGGACCTCATCCCGAACCTGGTGAACACGGTGAAAGGATATGCCCAGCATGAGGAAAGCACCCTGACGGCTGTGCTCGAAGCCCGCTCGAAGGCAACACAAATCACCGTGAATGCCGACGACCTGACTCCCGAGAAGCTGAAAGAGTATCAGGCCGCCCAAGGACAGGTGACCAGCGCACTGGGCAAACTGTTGGCCATCACCGAAGCCTATCCCGACCTGAAAGCAAACGAAAACTTCAAGGAATTGCAGGCTCAGCTCGAAGGAACGGAGAACCGCATCAGTGTGGAGCGCCGCAACTTCAACGACGTGGTGGGCGACTACAACACCTACATCCGCAAGTTCCCGCAAAACATCATGGCCGGCATCTTCGGATTTGAGAAACGCGCCTACTTCGAAGCCGAAGCCGGAAGCGAAAAGGCACCGAAGGTGGAGTTCTGACAATCCCTCTCAAGCCGCGCCAGCCATGCCTCTACTCTATTTGGCCATCTGCCTTGTTCTGCTACAAGCCTGCGGAGGGGAAAAATCCGTCGGGACGAGCCACACGTTTCGGAACGAAATCGTAGTGCCGCACACCCCGATAAAGAATCAGGGACGCAACCAGACGTGCTGGGCATACGCCATGCTCAGCACCCTGGAGTCCGACAACCTGACGCGGGGCGACTCCGTAGCGTTGTCGGTGAACTATGCCATCCGGCACCTGATTGAGGAGAACTACGCCCGTCACTATCTGACGCGCGGACAAAGCCGCTTCACCACAAGGGCTACGGCACAAACCTTGCTGAACCTGGTGAAGAAGTACGGCCTGATTCCCGACACGGCCTACCCTTCTGCCCGAGGAGCGAACACCACGGTCCTGTGCGAAGAGGCACAAGAGCTGGCAGAGGAGGCGTTCGAGGAGGGAAAGGGAATGCAGCGGGAGAAAATGGAGGAACGGTTGGATGCCGCCTTGGGAAATCCCCCACAATCGGTCTCCCATTCGGGAGAAGAACTCTCGCCACGGGAGTTCGCCGACAGGCTTCGCCTCTTCCCCGAAGAATACGAGGCGCTGACCAGTTTCACCCACCACCCGTTCTTCACGGATTTCGTGCTCGAAGTCCCCGACAATTGGGAAAGGAACCGATTCTACAACCTGCCCATCGACTCCCTGATGGTGCGGATAGAGACGGCCGTAAGACGCGGAGAATCGGTCTGTTGGGAAGGCGACACGAGCGAACCGGGATTCTCCTTCCGCAAGGGAATTGCCGAATGGACAACGGACGACACCCTGTCCCGCCCCTCCCAAGAGGAGCGCCAACGACTGTTCGAGGAGTTTCGGACAACGGACGACCACGCCATGTCCATCGTCGGCTTGGCCCGCGACGAAGAAGACCGCCCCTACTTCATAATGAAAAACTCTTGGGGAAGAAACAACCCCTACGGCGGCCTTATGTACGTTTCCTTTGAGTACGTCCGAATGAAAACCATCGCCGTATGGGTCAGAATTGAAAAAAAATAAGTAACTTTGCGCCCTATATAATATAATAAGGTATAAACAAACGTAAATATATATATCAAGCAATGAGCAACCAACGATACATGATGCGTGGCGTTTCGGCCTCGAAAGAAGATGTGC
>CAZDAN010000229.1:0-3187 GCA_964503565.1 uncultured Bacteroides sp. | reverse complement strand
CCGTGGTGGCTATGCTCACCGACCTCGGCGTAGAGGAAAGTTCAATCATGTATGACAATTTCGGAGGTTAATCTTTAAGACTTCCGGACAGATAAAGAAAGGAGAGGTGTCGTGACTGGCATCTCTCCTTCTTTATATTTACATATCCACTTCTTTATTGATACACCCCCTCGACTTGTTTACTCCATCTCCAAGAACCCATCCAGAAAGGCGTTTGGGAAGATGAACTTCTTTTCGCCGAGGATGAATTTGACGTGTATGAACCGATCGTTCCTATTGAGACGCACCACCGTCCCTTTGCCGAACTTCTTGTGAAGGACGGTGCTTCCTGTGGTGATGGTTTCCAGTTTAGCTTCTATGTCTTGCGCTTTGTTGTCTGTTTCCTCATGTGCAACTTGAGGGTTGGGTCGTGAGGGTTGAGGTTGCACAATGGACATTCTTTGTGGTGACATTGCGCTTGCAGGAGTTCTGCTTTCATGGCGACGCACAGGTTCGTCATGTCCGTTGCTCTTTGAGTAGTCACTGGCATCCACCTCCGTCATCGAGGATTGCTGGTTATAGAACAGCTTCTCATACTGCGCTTTGCGTATGGTCGTGTCCCATCCGCCCACTTCGTCATCAGCATGTTTGTCGATGCCCGTGTAGGTGAGGCTGGCATCTTCGTAACGCTTGAATTTGAAGATTGCATCGTTCATCAGCGGAGCGTTGAACACGCCGAGTGAGCAGAGCATGTTGAAATCCTCCACACTCAAGCCCGTCACCTTTTTAAAGAGGCCTGGCTCCAGCTGAGTGATGACATCCTTCAGACACCGTTCGCGATAGTCGGTCAGGTACATGAACACGGGGATGCGGGTGGCAAACTTGATGAGCTTCTCCTGTATCTGCTTGCGCTTGCTCTTCATCTCCTTCTCCTCGGCAGAGATTTCCTTCTTCTCCTTCGGTGAAGGGTCGGGATTCTCTTTCTTTGCCTTCTTCACCGCTTCCGACTTGTTGATGATGGTCGTCAGGTCGTTGTTCAGGTTGCGGAATCCCTCGATGTTCATCAGTGCCTTCATCGCTTCGGGACTTGCCAACAGGCGTTTCAACGTGTCGTTATCCACATTCACCAGCAGGGCCGACTCCCATCGCTTGGCAAGAAGCGTTGCCGATGTACCTGCCAAGGCAATGTCAAGGATATCCTGTGCATCCACCTCCTTCATGCTGCTTCCATCGTAGGCCAATACGGGGAGGAACTTGATGAACTCGCCCACCTTGGCTTCGGGGTTGCTCTCGTTGATGTCGAGCCTGCAACTGTAGTCAGAAATCTGCCTTAATGCCCTGTCGAGGGCAAAGTCGAACACATAGCACTCGTTCTTCATGATGGTGCGGCCCGCCTCTTCGTTCTTCACCTCCCACGGGCTTTGCACACGGAAGGCGGCTTGGAAGTAGGTTTCGGGGCTTTTCAGGTTGCGGAGCATGAAGATGCCTGTCCATGGCTTTACGGTGACACCCGTAGTCAGTTTGCCACACGTCAGGGTGATGGTCTTCGTTTCTAACGGGTCGCCCATGTTGGCTTGCACGGGGCGGAGTGCATCAAGGCCGATGCCTGCTCCTGCTCCGGCACACACCACCACGTTGTAGTCGTGGTAGAACTTGTTCTGCTTCTGTCGGATGAGGTTGGCCATGGCAAAGCACGATGCCACATTGGGCAAGAACCAGAGCGTGTGCGAAAGCACGTTGAGCAAGCGTGTGTCGCTGAAGGGCATGGGCGGACGCTTGTCTTGTCCCAGCTTCAGGTCGTCCATACTGGCCGGCAGGTATCCGCCACGAATCAGGTCGAGCCACTTCTGCACCTCGTTCTCATACTTGAATCGGGCACTTTCGCCCCTGCCTTCGGCGGAGAAGAAGAGGTTCAGGTCAAACTCGTCAAACTCACCTTGCTTGGCCACCTCCTGTATCTCGTCAGGCATGCGGTAAGTCAGCATCACCATGCGTGGCAGGGCCTGATAGGGATTGTCTGCACCTTTCCACTCGGCTTTGGCGCGTTGCTCGTCGGAGTATGTCCAGTTGAATATCTCTTCCTCGATGAACTCGCCCGTGTTGATGGCGCGGAAAGGTGTGCCCGACAGGAAGAGGTAATAGCGCGTGGAGATGGGCAACCACGTCTCGTTGATGGCGTTGCTCGCCTCGTCCTTCTTGTACTTCTCGGCATCGAAGTCGATGGTCTCCTCCTCGTTCTCCTTCTCGAACAGTTCTTTGGCCCGCTCCCTCCATGCACCGAAGTGGTATTCGTCAAAAATCACCAAGTCCCAGTTGGTGGCGTGGATAAACTCGTTCTTTGCCTTGATGCCTCCGCTCTCGTTGGTGCCCAGCAGGTCTTGGAAAGAGCCGAACACCACGATGGGTCTCTGCTTGTCGGCACGACGAAACTCCTGGTCGATGTTCAGGTTGTTGTTGCGTGCATCCTTGTTGGAGATGTATTGCCACCCCTCGAAGTCGATGTGCGACACCAGGTCGTCCCTCCAAGCCGACTCTACGGCAGGCTTGAAGGTGAGGATAAGGATGCGCGAAAGCCCCATCTTCCGTGCCAATTGATAGCTTGCGAAGGTCTTGCCGAAGCGCATCTTGGCATTCCATAGGAACTTGGGTGTGCGTGTAGGGTCTTCCTTCTGTGCCCGTTCGAAGTAGTTCTTGGTCATCTCCACGGCGCGGTATTGCTCGGGTCGCATGGCGAAGTTCTCCGTCCGGTTCTCCATGTTAGCCGAGCCGGTGCGGAGAGCCAAGATAGTGGCCAATACATCCGATGCCGAGCAACGGAACCACTCGTCCGTCCTGTCCATCGGGTTGAGCCGTGTGTGTCCTTTGCGTTCAAGCAGGCGGTGCACATCCTTGTCGGTGAAGCATGAGCCATCGTTGGTCATGGCCGACTCCACCAACACGATTTCGTACTTCACCTTGCTGGTATGCAATTGCTCTTCAATGCGTTCGCGGGCACTTCGGTCGGTATAGCCCACCTTCAGGTAACCTTTGTGCGTCTCTACGCCTATCAACCTATAGGCGTATATGGTAGGGGTGACGCTTGGGCGTTGGGGGAAATATTGTTGTTGCATAATTTACTCCATGGGTTTAATTATAGACTCAATGAATGAAATTTCAGTTTCGTCTAAGCCATATTTATTATAGAGTTGTTTGTCTATATCTTCTGTTT
>CAZDAN010000228.1:0-3216 GCA_964503565.1 uncultured Bacteroides sp. | reverse complement strand
AGGAAGAAGTCCTCCCGATGATTGAACCTGCCCGTTCACTGATGGAACGAATCTCGAAAGTCATACAATAGCCAATTTTCACCTCCCCCCCCTCACCACTTTGAAGTGAAAACGGAAAGTGGGGGAGAGTTTGTGCGTTTTGCCTGCAAGAATAAAAAATAGTAGGGAGCAATGGTGTATTGTTTGGGGGATTTGCACTATCTTTGACGGCGAAAAGAGTATGGTTCTTTTTTTCTGATTATTCCTAAATAAAAAATGTGATGCGAAATACGGTTGTTTTTCTTGCTGCAATACTTGCTGCGGTTACCATAAAGGCGGAGAGGTATTATGTGTATTTTTCCGACGGAAGGGTGTGGGGTTACCCCAAAGAGATGGTGAAGGAGATGAAGAGTGATGATGCGGGAGGGTATAGTCTTACGTTGTTGAACGACAGTGTGTTGGCTTGGAGCAATGCGGAAGTTGAGCAGTTGAATGAGTTGCCGCCTGTGTTTCCTGCTATGACGGAGTTGACTTTTATGGAGGAATTGAATGATGAACTGACGGATGATGTGGATGCCATGATTACCAACGACGGACGGGCTGTGGCTTCGGTGGCTTCCATCGGAAAGTATCTGACTCCGACTTTTGTGCTTGACGACCCCGCTGCAAAGGCTTATGTGAATGGGGTGGAGCAGGTGAGTGGTGTGTCGAGGTTGCGTTTTGCTGACGAGGTTACTTACGTCGTTGCAAACGACGGATACAAGCAGCTTGCTGCCGTAAAACTTTCTGACGAAGTGTGGAGTGAAACGGGTATAACTACGGAGCGGATTCCTTTGAGTGCTGATATGCTTTCGACCAACTCGCCTACAAGCATTGAGGGCGAGGGATTGGAAATGATGCTTGACGGAAACAACTCGACATTTTTTCACTCTACGTGGTCGAAGGATACTGTGTATGAGGTTGACCTGACGAAGCAGATTTATGTGCAGGTGGACTTGACAAAAGGGGTCAAGGAGTTTCAGTTCCGGTATGTAAGCCGTCCGAATACAGAACGCTACAACATACAGGAATGGAAGATTGAGGCTTCTGCAGACGGTGTTTTGTGGAACGAGGTAAAGGTGTTGGACGAAACCGGGGGACTTGTCGTTTCGGGACAAGGTGTTGACTATACATCACCCGTCATTTCAATGGACAAGGCTTACACTCACTTGCGTTTTACGGCTACAAAGGTGGGCTACAAGAACTATCTCTGCCTGGCAGAACTGAACCTTTATGAAGTGACCGGTAAGGCTGACGAACCGGAACTGTTGAAACCTGCCACGTATGCATACAGTATGGTACCCATGGGCAACGAAGTGAGAGTTGACATTGATTGGCCAACGGAGCGTACAACGTCTGTACCACGCATTGACATAGATATTGATGGTGGGGCAATGGTGACAAGCAAGGACTATTACCTCAATGCCTTGATAACGATTCAAGGACAAGGTGTGTGGCCCGATTTCATGGATTCGGTACAGATAAAAGGGCGCGGCAACACCAGTTGGCGCGACTTTGACAAGAAGCCTTACCGGTTGAAGTTTGCCAAGTCGGTGAAACCTTTCGGATGGAAAAAGGGAAAGAACTGGAACCTGCTTGCACAAGCCCAGAAGGGTTCGATGATGGCAAACCCGATAGCCATGAAGATTGCACGCATGGTGGATGCGGCAGCTGCCAACGATGCAATGCCTGTGGAGCTTTACATGAACGGGAAGTACTTGGGCAGCTACCTCTTTACACAAAAAACGGGGTTGGCAAACAACAGCGTTGACCTTGAGGACGAAACGCAGGCAGTATTTCTGGAATTGGACAAATACTATGACGAGGTGTACAAGTTCAAATCATCTTCGTACAACCTGCCTGTGAACATCAAGGAACCTGACCTCTCGGAGGGTGAATCGTTGCTTACGTACGAACAGATACAGGCTGACTTCAACAAGTTTGAGACTTCCGTAAAGGAGAACAGCCACTTCGAGCGATTCGTGGATTTGAACAAACTGGTGCGCTTCATGTTGGTGAACGAACTGGTGCTCAACATTGAATTGGGACATCCGAAAAGCGTCTTCCTTTATCGCGAAAACTTGAACTATATGAACACGGCCTATACCTTCGGACCTGTTTGGGACTTTGATTGGGCTTACGGATATGAAATAAATCGCAACTATTGCACGACAGGAAGCACAGATTATATATTCGACAAACTTACCTCCTCGCCCGGGAACCATTTCTTTTCCGCTCTCTGGAAATCAAGTCCGTGGGTGAACTGCCTCTATTACCGGTTGTGGAAACAATTCATGACAAAGCACCTACAGGAGGTACTTGACTATGTGGACGACTATTATGACTTTGCCAAGACTTCGTTCGTGAACAACACAACTGCGTGGAGCGACGGTGACGGGTATGAAAACCATGCTGCAAACATGAAACAATGGCTTGCCGAACGAGCGGACTTCCTTATGGGTAGCCTTGCGGACTATGAAGATGATGCCGCAACACCTTATACCTATGGTGACACAAACAACGATGGCGAAATCAGCGAAGCCGACTTGCAAACATTGTTGGCACACATGTTTGAAGAAGAAACGACAATTGTCAAAGAACAGGCTGACATCGATGCCAATGGCCGTGTCTCAGTAAGTGATTTGGCATGGATGGGCAACCTGATTGCACGCATGGGAAACATTGAGACCTCGAACCTGATGAACTGGAATGAGTGGAATATGACGAGTGACGAAAACGAGTTTCCCTTATCGCTGACAACCGTCGAAACCACTAAAGGCCGTGCATGGGAACTCACTGCATCATTGGCAAACAATCATCCTTACGTGGCTTGTACAATGGACCTTGTATTACCCAAAGGTATCACCGTAAATGCGAACCAATCAGACTTCGGACTTGGCGAACGGGTCAAGGATTCACACATTTTCACGGGCAGACATATAGCAGATAATGCGTATCGGATTATCGGATATTCCCCACTTAACCTGGCCATAAGCGGAACCGAAGGAACACTCTTCAATCTGTCATTGACCGCTAATGCTCCTATAAGTGAAGGTGTTTACCCCATTTTCTTTAACACGATATACTTTGTCAAAGCTGATGGTACGGAAGTGTCTTTTTACGATGCAATAGACTATCTGTCAGTAAGTGCCAACAGTATTCACACCCTCACAAATGATGCTCAAGTTCAATGGCCAG
>CAZDAN010000227.1:0-3217 GCA_964503565.1 uncultured Bacteroides sp. | reverse complement strand
CCTTCATCTCCACTTCGCTGGCAGCACCCACGTAGAGTACGGCCACACCGCCTGAGAGTTTGGCAAGGCGCTCTTGCAGCTTCTCCTTGTCGTAATCAGAAGTGGAGTTCTTTATCTCTGCCTTAATCTGGTTGATGCGGTCCTGAATGTTTTCTTTTGCACCGGCACCATTGACGATGGTGGTGTTATCCTTAGAGACAGTAACCTTGTCACAAGTACCAAGCATTTCGATGGTTGCCTGCTCGAGTTTGAGTCCCTTCTCTTCGCTGATAACGAGTCCGCCGGTAAGGATGGCAATGTCCTCCAACATAGCCTTGCGGCGGTCGCCGAAGCCAGGAGCCTTCACAGCACAAATCTTCAACTGACCACGCAAGCGGTTCACCACGAGGGTTGTGAGAGCTTCGCTATCCACGTCCTCAGCAATCACCAAGAGGGGACGTCCGCTCTGTACAGCAGGCTCCAAGATGGGGAGGAACTCCTTGAGGTTGCTAATCTTCTTGTCGTAGATGAGGATGTAGGGATGCTCCATCACGCACTCCATCTTCTCAGTATCGGTCACGAAGTAAGCTGAGAGGTAACCACGGTCGAACTGCATACCTTCCACCACTCCGATGGTTGTGTCAGTACCCTTAGCTTCCTCGATAGTGATGACACCGTCCTTAGACACCTTGCGCATGGCATCGGCAATGAGCTTACCTATAACGGGGTCGTTGTTGGCACTGACAGTGGCCACCTGCTCAATCTTGTCGTAGTTGTCGCCCACCATCTCGGCCTGCTCGCGGATAGACTCCACAACCTTGGCCACAGCCTTGTCGATACCACGCTTCAGATCCATGGGGTTGGCTCCGGCAGTGACATTCTTCAGTCCTACGTTCACGATGGATTGTGCCAAGACGGTAGCGGTAGTTGTACCATCACCCGCATCGTCACCAGTCTTTGAAGCTACGCTCTTAACCAATTGTGCACCCGTATTCTGGAAGGGGTCAGCCAATTCAATCTCCTTGGCCACAGTGACACCATCCTTGGTGATGTGGGGAGCACCAAACTTCTTCTCAATAATCACGTTTCGACCTTTGGGACCGAGGGTCACTTTCACTGCATTTGCTAACTCGTCCACGCCTTTCTTCAACTGGTCGCGGGCATCTATATTGAATAAAATATCTTTTGCCATAACTTCTTCTTTGAATTATGAATTTAAATTATGAATTATGATTTGGATTTAACCAAGTACGGCGAGCACATCGCTCTGACGCATGATGAGGTATTTTTTTCCCTCCAATTCCAACTCTGTGCCTGAATATTTGCCATAGAGCACAGTGTCACCTACTTTCAGAATCATTTCTTCATCCTTAGCGCCATTTCCCACGGCCACCACTTCGCCCTGAAGGGGCTTTTCCTTTGCTGTATCGGGGATAATGATACCACCGATTGTCTTCTCTTCTGCAGGAGCGGGTGAAATCAGCACCCTGTCTGCCAACGGTTTGATGTTCATAGTTTTTTTTTCTTACTTTATGATTTCTATTTTATAAATATATTCATCACTAATTTGTCTGCCGCCCCCCCATTCCTCAAGGAAGGAAGAGAAACGACACCATAAAGACAACGAAAAGTGTGCCAAAGCACACCTTTCCTCCATTTCTGACACAATTTCACCCTTTCATCCTGAGCAGAATCATTCAGTTCTGCCAAAATGGCACGATGTCAGACAAACACCTCCCTATTGCTCGACATAAACCAAGCGCGACAAATCATATCCCCGCTTACGCAAGTTGGCAAGAATACTCTCCAACTCCTCCTGTGGCATTTCAGGCTTTCGGCAAAGAATCCACAGATACTTGTCTGAACTGCTTCCAATGACTGCGTACTGATAATCGCTCCCCAACTCCAGAATGTAATAATCGGAATAGAACCAAAGGAAAAACGAAACCTCCAACCGGCCAGGGAACTCCACTGGATTCGGCTGTCTGGCCTTACCGACAATTCTCTTTGGCTTATCGTCCTTCAGACCGCGGTTCACCACTTGAATCTTTCCGTCGGGCATCAGCGTATATTCAGCCGTAACATACGACATCCCTTTCTCAAAACGATGCTCATATCGTGCAATCTCGTACCATTTCCCCATAAAGCGGGGCACATCCAACTGACGTACCGTAGAGGTATCCGGTTTCATCCGTTCACTCGCCACACACGAAGGGCCGGCCAACAATCCTGCCAACGACAAGGCCCACACACAAAATCTGTTCAATCTTAACATAAACTTATACTCTTTGTCATATATGGAGGGACAACAACTGTATTCAACAAAAAGTTTCTACCCGATCGGATAAATTCTCATCCCCAACCACTTGCAAGCATTCTTTTCGGTAGGCCTTGACAGAGTTGGGAGCCAGACAGGCGGCACGTGCCATCATCTCCACATCATCCAAGCCGAGGGCTATAAGGTAACAGAATAATCCATAATGCATCCTATTCAAAAATTCCTTCATATTATGACGAGTTTTATTTTTCTATTCTTTTCAACAAAGTCCCTTCCATATCATCTCCGGGCCAATATCCGCTTAGAATGCCTTGATTGGTGATTTTACCATAAAAGGTATGCTTCAGGTGCTTGTCATGCAATTCAAGGCGTTGCCCTTTTTGCTCCCATGTTCCTTCGGACAGAAGCAGACCGCAGACGTAGTAGCGGTATGAAGAATCTTTGTCCAATCGCAAAAACAAGTCTTCATTTTCACTGATGAAAATTTCCATGGGGATTCCTTTTTCGCAAATCTTTGTATCTGAACAGCCAACGTCAGAGACTTCTGTAATACTACTCTCGGAAATAACGGGCATTTCTTTGGCGAAATACTTTTCTGCATTAAATGAGACTACTCCGTAGGATAACTTTTTTCCTTTTAAAAAAGGGAAAAGTCTATTGTCGGTTTGCAATGTATCTTTCGAAATCTTTTTTAATTTTATTCTCATACCATTGTCTGGGTCTTTCAAAATTATCCTGTTTGGGTATTCTGTATAATATCCCACAGAAATGCATTTGATAGCGGTGTTTCGTTCCATTTCTGTAGCCATCTTTTCGTCAAGGTTCAGCAATAACATTTCATAGAGTTTTACTTCTTCAGTGAAACGTAATGTGAACCAGCCGTCTTGAAATCGTACATATTTAGAATAAACAGAGTCATGTGATAATTCTCTGTCAGTTTTGGTAATTAGAGGTTGGTAA
>CAZDAN010000226.1:0-3246 GCA_964503565.1 uncultured Bacteroides sp. | reverse complement strand
GCAAAGGGACAATCCAACTGTAATGAGGGCAACGGGCACTTTATCGAATGCTTACGAAGAACAAGAGTAAAGAGACGAAAAAGAATCCTTCCCACCCCCCAAGAAAATCTATCAGGTGTCCGACTCCGGTCGGACACCTGATAGATTTTCTTTTAGCAGCTGACAGGTTTTCTTTTTTCTCAGATAGATTTCATGCAGTCCTCAATCAGCTTTTTATCGGCCGTTCAAGTCCTTTTCGATAACACTGTACGCCTCGTCCAGTGTGGCCTTGATGTTCTCCGGACCTTCGCCCTTGGGAAGAATGGGTTTGTGAATAGTGAGTGTAAGAGGATGAAAACGGACGAACCCTTTATGAGTACGCGGATAGACCTCAAAAGAACCGGTGATGGTGACAGGCACCACGGGCATCTGCAACTGGTCGGCCAACTGGAAGGCTCCTTTCTTGAAAGCGTTCATCTGTCCCGTATAAGTACGGCTTCCCTCGGGGAAAACCACAAGTGAGGTTCCTCCTTGCAAGATACTGCGTGCTCGATCGATAGTAGCCTTGATTTTCTTGGGACCCGACTTGTCCACAAAGATATAACCGGCATCGTAGCAGGCACGGCCGATAAGGGGCGCGTGACGAAGCGATTGCTTCAGCATCCACTTAAAGTTGCGTCCCAAAAAGCCCAGCACCAGGAAGATGTCGAACGCTCCCTGATGGTTGGCCACAAAGACGTAGGAGGTTTTCTTGTCGATATTCTCGTGCCCACTCACCTTGACGGGAAGCAACAGGAGACGGAGAAACACCCATCCCCACACCTTGGCGGGATAGTATCCCCAGAAATGACCGCTGCCCAACAAGCAACCGAAACTGGTGACGAGAGCCGTCAAAACAGTGGCCACCAACAAAAGGGGCAGCGCAATGAACAACTGATAGAGGCAATACAAGATTCTCATGTCTTCGATTCAATTTCTTTATTTAACGGTGCAAAGATACTAATTGGAGAGTGAACTACAAACAGATAGTCGCCTTTTATTTTCTTTCGCTGTCCGATTTTTCCGCATAAGAGATTCATTTTATCTTTTTCGATGCAAAGTGATAACCGATATTTCGGGCCACGCGCCAAAACGGTAGGGAATCATCACCGAACCAAGCCCCACACTGACGTAGAGACTTTGCCCAGCTTCCGTGTAGAGGCCGCCCCATTCGGGATAAATCCAAGCCGAAGGTGAAAAGGCTCCCAATCGGAATTGCATCGCATGAGTGTGTCCGGCGAGCATCAGTTGGATGTCCGTCTCGGGAAGCACACGCCGACGCCAATGGCTTGGGTCGTGACTGAGCAGGAGCTTGAACATTCCCTCGATGCCTTGCGTCGCCTTCGGAAGGTCGCCAAGGGTAGGGAAGGGGGGCTTTCCATCGTTTTCAACACCCACCACGGCAATGCTGTCATTTTCACGCTTGACAATCTCATGCTCATTCAGCAACAATCGCCATCCCATTTCCGCTTCGCGACGCTTCAGGTCGGCCAGATTCTCGGCTTGTGCCCGCTTGCTCGGCCATTGGCGATAGGAGCCATAGTCGTGATTACCCAGGACGGAGAAGATGCCGTCACCCGCCTCCAAATCCGAAAGAATCTCTTCCAAGCCATCCAACTCAGTGGCTTCGTTGTTCACCAGGTCGCCAGTGAAGGCTATCAAGTCGGGGTGCAGGGCATTTATCATCTCCACCACCCGACGTACTTCATCGGGGTAGCGCGCAATGGTGCCCAGGTGAAAGTCGGAAATCTGCACGATGCGGTAGCCATCGAAGGCCTCGGGCACATCGGGATGAGCGAAATCCACCTTCTTCACCTCGAAGCGGCGCCATCCGAAGATACATCCGTAGAGGATGATGTAAGCTCCCACGCAAGCGAGCAATTCGCCCAACACGTTGAAAGCCGTCTCAACGGGAAACCTCTGCAACCAACAAAGGGCCGGTAAGCGGCCAACGAGGGAAAAACTTCTTCCCAATAGGGAACATATCACAAACAGACATTTGGGCACGACAATCGTCAGGAAAGTTACCATGTACACACCGGTGAGCGTCACTCGCAGGGAGGTGAAATTGTCGCCAAACATCAGGCAGACGAGAGCCAACGTAAGCAGTACCGAGGGCAACCAATGCAACCAACGGAGCCAACGGCGGCGGGAGGTGTGGAGCTTTACCATGTGACGATAGATGTAGGCATCGGGAAGCCACAACAGTGCAATAAGAAGTAAGAAAATTCTGTGTATCATTCAGTTTCGTAGATTTGTTACATTTTTAATTCAAAGCAGATGACAGCTAATCAGAGCAAATGTCTGAGGAATTTCTCCATTTCCGTCGCAGGCAATCCCCGGCGGGAGGCATAGTCGGCCAGTTGGTCGTGCGAGATTTTTCCCACAGAGAAGTAGCGGGCCGCCGGATGCGCCATCATCAATCCGCTGACCGATGCATGAGGTTGCATGGCTCCGTGTTCGGTGAGAGAGATACCGATATCAGCCATCTGCAACAGGTCATCAATCAAGAAGTTCACCGACTGATCGGGTAACGAGGGATAGCCCACGGCCGGACGGATGCCTTGAAACTCCTCGCGATGGAGTTGGCTGACGGTCAGCCGTTCGTCGGGCGCATATCCCCAAAAGGTGCGGCGCACGTGTTGGTGCATAGCTTCGGCCGTAGCCTCGGCCAAACGGTCGGCCAACGTCTGCACAAGCATCCGCTTATAGGGGTCATCAGGGAAAAAAGTTTCCATCCGTCGGTCAACCGTGGCGGAAAAAACGCCCACACAATCCGTCCCACCCGACGAAAGCGGACGTACAAAATCGCTCAAACAGAGATAAGGCCCTTCGGGATTCGCACTCGTCTGTTGTCTGAGAAGCGGGAAACGACAACCATCCAAGAGCAGGTCGTCGCCATCGGAGTTGGCATTGCAAAGGCGACAGAGGGCCAGTGTTGTAAACTCACTGTCCATCTGATTGAGCATCCGTGAGGCTTCTTTGAAGAGTTGCATGGCCTCGGCTGCCTGCGCACGCTCCTCCTCGGGGAAAGCGGCCAGCCATAGGGCGCGACACGAGTCGCACCCGTGCACATCGGCAATGGAGGCAAAACGGGGAGAGAAACCCCATGCATGAAAGAAATAAATCCAATTGATGTATCCGGCCACTTCATGGACGGCGTAGGTAAACTGTTCCTTCTTCATCCGGCCGGAGTTTTTCTTTAACGTTCAAATTCCAACCGTTGAC
>CAZDAN010000225.1:0-3253 GCA_964503565.1 uncultured Bacteroides sp. | reverse complement strand
CATCACCCGTAAAACCACCGGCAAAGTCCAACAGTGTCCCTACGTTCTCGTCACGCTTCATTTCATAATACATTGGACGCTTCACCTTGCCTGCCACATTCACCAAGCAATCATACGTCCCGACCACAATGACATCATCATCCATCAAGCGGACATCCTGTGCCATCGCTCCATTGAGGATATAATCATAGATATCCAATGTAACAAGCAACTGATCACCACGATAGACCTTCACGGCACGCATGGTACCGATATCATTCATACCACCAGACTGATACAGGGCATGGAATACCGTAGAAAATGATGAAAGCGTGTAGGTTCCGGGATTCTCCACCTCACCCATCACATTCACCTGAATAGTACGAATTTGTCCCAACGTCAATTTTATACTTGTTTCACCATCAAATACACTTGAATAGATTCTTTTCAATTCACTTTGCAAATAGCCGTTTGCCTCTTTCACCGTCATTCCACTCAAGTAAACGGGGCCTAACCCCTCCACCAATATAGAACCGTCGGGCGAAATGGTCTCCTGAATCGTATTCTGAGAAGCCCCCCATACATCAACAATCACTTCATCTCCAGGCCCTAAGCGATAGTTGACAGGAGTTGCAATATTCAAATTGGGTTCGAAAGACAACTGTTTGTTGCTGAAGATGTTTCGGCCGAAAACTTTCTTCTTTGGCTCTTTTTCATACATTTTCATGTACAGGTCCATACTGTCCGGCATGATGAAATCAAGTTCCTGAAGCATCAGTTCCTCATCCGAGAGTTCTCCTGGCTTTTTCACATTCTGCGCAGCTCCATCCTTTGCAGATTTCAGCATATAGTCACGCTTGGCATCTACCTCCGGTTTGTTGCGAGTACGCGTTTTCTTGTATATGTCCGTATTTCCCACAACTCCCTTTTCCTGCTTGCTGTATTTGGCTTTAATCCGGTTCACCTGTTCCATGGTCACACCCCGGCGAACCAGATTCTTTATGATATCACTTTGGGGCATTCCCTTCTCTTGCTGCTGAAGAACGTATTCAACCACTTGTTCATCCGACATGGTCTGTGCATACGAGACACCTCCACAAACAAACAAGAGCAACAGTACTACTAAATATTTACGCATAAACTTCTTTTGGGTTTTCTATGATTCAGTTTTATTTCTGATAATATATTCTCCTTATTATATATGCTAACGTATAACACGCAAAATTATTGCAAAAGTAGTAATTTTATCCCGTTGTAGCTACAAGAAACAGAAAAATCTTATCCGTTACAACAAATAAATGCAAGAATCCATACAAAAATATGGAGAATAATAACTACTTTTGGCGCCGAATTTCCCAAGGAAGCAGAGTAAGCACTTGTTTTTACCTCTCATTTTGGGAAAATAACAAGTAATTTCACAACAACTCGAACTTTATGTCAAAACTTAGATTCAGGGTCATCGAAACAGCATTCAGAAAGAAGGCTGTAACCGTGACTCCACCCACACAAAGACCTACGGAATACTTTGCCAAATATGTATTCAACCGGTCAAAGATGCAGAAATACCTCCCACAGGATGTCTATGAGAAGTTGATTGATGTCATCGACAACGGAGCCCCACTCGACCGCAGTATAGCCGATGAGGTAGCCTCCGGTATGAAGAAATGGGCAATCGAATTGGGTGTCACCCACTACTCACATTGGTTCCAACCCCTGACCGACGGTACAGCCGAAAAGCACGATGCCTTTGTGGAGCACGATGGAAAGGGAGGCATGTTGGAAGAGTTTTCGGGCAAACTGCTTGTACAGCAGGAACCTGACGCATCCTCCTTCCCCAATGGTGGCATACGCAACACTTTCGAGGCTCGTGGTTACAGTGCTTGGGATCCCTCGTCACCAGTGTTTGTTGTAGATGACACCCTTTGTATTCCCACCGTATTTATTGCCTATACGGGCGAAGCA
Organism: uncultured Bacteroides sp.; assembly: GCA_964503565.1. Lineage (GTDB taxonomy): Bacteria > Bacteroidota > Bacteroidia > Bacteroidales > Bacteroidaceae > Phocaeicola_A. Next base: position 1,312 of record CAZDAN010000225.1, on the reverse strand, counting down.
CTCGACTACAAGGCACCGCTCTTGAAGTCACTGCGGGCTGTAAATCAGGCGGCCACAGCTGTATGCCACTACTTCAATCCCGAAGTAAAGAAGGTGTTTACCTATTTAGGATGGGAACAGGAATATTTTTTGGTAGATGAAGGACTCTATGCCGCCCGTCCTGACCTGTTGCTGACGGGACGCACACTGATGGGACACGAATCATCGAAAAACCAACAGCTTGAAGACCATTACTTCGGCGCCATCCCGCCCCGCGTGGCGGCCTTCATGACTGACCTCGAAGTGAAGTCACTGGAACTTGGCATCCCCGTAAAAACACGCCATAACGAGGTGGCACCCAATCAGTTTGAATTGGCTCCTATCTATGAGGAGTGTAACTTGGCTGTTGACCACAACATGCTGTTGATGTCACTCATGCGCAACGTGGCCCGTAACCACGGATTCCGCGTACTGCTCCACGAAAAGCCTTTCAAGGGAGTAAACGGTAGCGGAAAGCACAACAACTGGAGTCTTGGTACTGACACGGGCGTATTATTGCACGCTCCAGGCAAAACACCCGAAGACAACCTGCGCTTCGTCACCTTTGTGGTAAACACTCTGATGGCCGTACATCGCCATAACGGACTGCTGAAAGCAAGCATCATGAGTGCCAACAACGCCCACCGCTTGGGAGCCAATGAGGCACCACCGGCCATCATCTCCTCTTTCCTTGGCAAACAATTGAGTGAAGTGCTCGACCGGCTGGAGACAAGCAGCAACGATGAACTTATCATCATCGAAGGCCGACGAGGCATGAAATTGGACATACCACAAATTCCCGAACTGCTCATCGACAACACCGACCGCAACCGTACCTCACCTTTTGCCTTCACAGGTAACCGTTTCGAGTTCCGTGCACCGGGTTCCGAGGGCAACTGCGCCAGTGCCATGATTGCACTGAACTCAGCCGTAGCAGAACAATTGGCCGACTTCAAAGCCGAAGTAGATGAACTGATACAGAAAGGAGAAGAGAAGATATCGGCCATCCTCAGCGTACTGCGCCGCCTCATCAAGGAATGCAAAGCCATCCGTTTTGATGGCAACGGTTACAGCGACGAATGGAAAGAGGAAGCTGCCCGCCGAGGATTAGACTGCGAGACAAGCTGTCCGCTCATTTTCGACAATTATCTGAAGCCCGAGACAGTGGCCATGTTTGAAAAGACCGGTGTAATGAACCGCAAAGAGCTGGCTGCCCGAAACGAAGTGAAGTGGGAAATCTACACCAAGAAGATACAGATTGAGGCACGTGTATTAGGCGATCTGGCCATGAACC
>CAZDAN010000224.1:0-3256 GCA_964503565.1 uncultured Bacteroides sp. | reverse complement strand
ACCTGCAGGTGGAGGCACTCTCCAACGATGTGGTCATCGGCCTCCTCGGAGTGACGTTGCAACGGTGATTGGGTAACAGGGACAGGAGCCGTCCTTTCCCGCTTGAAAATCTATCAGGTGTCCGAGGGCATTTTGTCAGCTGACGGAATTTCATTTGTCAGCTGATAGAATTTCCTCGATCAGCTGATAGATTTTCTTTTTTCTCAGACGGAATTTTCTTTCGTCCGGAAACATTCTCTTTTTACACCCTTTTCAGGTAATATATCAGGTCTTTCTCCTGATGGCGGCAGATGCGTCCGTCGCGCAACAGCTGGCAGATGGCCAAGCAGAGCCGTGTGTCGCCCATGCGGGTCAGTTCCTGCAACTCGTGGTAGAGATACTTGATGTTTTGTGCCAGCAATTCATAGATGTGATTACTGTCTTCGGCAATGGTTTTCAGGTTCATCTTCATCGTTCAATCCTCCTTATTTTTGTTTTAGTGATTTGACAACGCAAAGGTCGCGTTAAAAGTTGAATCTGTCCCTATCCTTTTTCCCTCTCCTTTGTCCAGAAATCCCAATCGAAAGACTTTTTCAGAAGAATTAACGAACCCGGGGCGGAGTGGGGGAGAAGGGTGTCTCCGGCCGCTCGTCGGGAGAATTTTGTGTGTCGGATACCTGCCTGGGACGGCCGCAATACGTCCGGTGAAGCAAAAATGTCGTAAAAATGTTGGCTATGATAGCAATTTTATGTAATTTTGCCGCCAAAACTAACAAATTGAAAGAATATGAGCGTAAAGCAGAAACGATTTTTCCTCTCGGAAGACGAAATACCCCGCTATTGGTACAACATTCAGGCCGACATGGTTAACAAACCCATGCCGCCCCTGAACCCGCAAACTAAGGAACCGCTGAAGCCTGAGGACCTCTATCCCCTCTTTGCCAAAGAACTTTGTCATCAGGAGTTTGATCAGGAGAATGCCTGGATTGAGATTCCCGAACCCGTGCGCGAGTACTATAAATATTGGCGTTCCACTCCGTTGGTGCGTGCCTACGGCCTTGAGAAGGCATTGGGCACTCCGGCTCACATCTACTTCAAGAACGAGAGCGTAAGTCCCATCGGTTCGCACAAGCTGAACTCGGCCATTCCGCAAGCCTACTACTGCCAACAGGAGGGGGTGACCAACGTCACCACCGAGACGGGTGCCGGACAGTGGGGAGCCGCCCTTTCCTACGCGGCCAAGCTCTTCGGCCTCGAAGCGGCCGTCTATCAGGTGAAAATCAGTTACGAGCAGAAGCCATACCGTCGCAGCATCATGCAGACGTTTGGTGCGCAGGTCACTCCGTCGCCCTCCATGTCAACCCGTGCGGGCAAGGACATCCTTACTCAGACGCCCAACCATCAGGGTTCCCTTGGTACGGCCATTTCCGAGGCTGTCGAACTGGCCCGTACCACTCCCAACTGTAAATATACGCTTGGTTCCGTGCTCAGCCACGTTTCTCTGCACCAGACCGTCATCGGTCTTGAGGCCGAGAAGCAGATGGAAATGGCCGGCGAGTACCCCGACGTGGTGATTGGCTGCTTTGGCGGAGGTTCCAACTTTGCCGGCATCTGTTTCCCCTTCATGCGCCACACGATTAAGGAGGGACGGCCGACGCGCTTCGTTGCAGCCGAACCGGCCTCGTGTCCCAAGCTGACCCGCGGCAAATTCCAGTACGATTTTGCCGATGAAGCCGGCTACACGCCCCTGCTTCCCATGTACACACTCGGACATAAGTTTGCTCCCGCCAACATCCATGCCGGAGGCCTCCGTTTCCACGGTGCGGGTGTCATTGTCTCCCAATTGTTGAAGGATGGCCTGATGGAGGCTGTCGATATACCCCAGCTGGAGACCTTCGAGACGGGATTGCTCTTCGCACGTGCCGAGGGAATCATCCCCGCTCCCGAATCGTGTCACGCCATTGCCGCTGCCGTGCGCGAGGCCAAGAAGTGCATCGAGACGGGCGAAGAGAAGGTTATCCTCTTCAACCTCTCCGGCCACGGGCTTGTCGATATGGCTTCCTATGACCAGTACTTGGCGGGCAACCTGATGAACTACAACCTGCCCGACGAAGTGATAGAAAAAAGTCTGGGAGAATAAGGGACACCGAAGCTGATAGCACCTCATTTACCATAGCCGCCGGCTGTTCTGCCTTCATCCGTGGGATAAGGGCAGAACAGTCGGCGGCTGATGTTGTGGTGGCATTTTATTTCCGCTCCAGCTCTTGGAGGTTCTCCAGCTTCTTGGTTTCGAGGAACTCGTAGATGCCGCAGAGATGCTCGCGCACGCGCTGGTTGCCGAACTCATATACTTTGGTGACAAGGCCGTCGAGGAAATCGCGGTCGTGGCTGACGACGATGAGGGTGCCGTCGAAGTCAACGAGAGCCTGTTTGAGGATGTCCTTGGTCTTCATATCGAGGTGGTTGGTCGGCTCGTCGAGGATGAGCAGGTTCACCGGTTCCAAGAGGAGCTTTATCATGGCCAGACGGGTGCGCTCGCCACCGGAGAGGACTTTCACCTTTTTCATCGATTCCTCGGGGCCGCCGAACATGAAGGCACCAAGCAGGTCGCGAATCTTGTTGCGGATGTCGCCCTTGGCCACGTCGTCGATGGTTTGGAAGACGGTAAGGTTTTCGTCGAGCAACGAAGCCTGGTTCTGTGCGAAGTAGCCAATCTGTACGTTGTGCCCGAGGGTGAGTGTGCCGTCGTGCCCGATTTCGTTCATGATACACTTGACGAGTGTACTCTTTCCCTCTCCGTTGCGGCCGACGAAGGCCACCTTGTCACCGCGCTCGATGGTGAGTGAAGCGTTTCGGAAAACGACATGGTCGCCGTAGGTTTTTCCCACTCCTTCCATAATGACGGGATAGTTGCCGCTACGTGGCGAAGGGGGAAACTTCAGGCGCAGGGCTGAGGTGTCTTCCTCATCGACCTCGACAAGTTGTAGCTTTTCGAGCATCTTCACACGGCTTTGCACTTGCAGCGTCTTAGAGTACGTTCCCTTGAATCGTTCGATGAAGTCCTTCGTCTCCTGAATCATCTTCTGCTGCTCGTCGTACTGTTTCTGTTGCTGTTCGCGGCGCTCCTTACGGAGAATGAGGTATTGCGAATAGTTGACCTTATAGTCATAGATGCGGCCCATGGTGACTTCGATGGTGCGGGTGGTGATGCTATCTACAAATTTGCGGTCGTGGCTGATGACGATGACGGCCTTGGCACTGTTGATGAGGAACTCCT
>CAZDAN010000223.1:0-3259 GCA_964503565.1 uncultured Bacteroides sp. | reverse complement strand
CCAACCCTTTGGCACAGGTACTCTCCGTTGCTATGCTTTTCGAATACTTCAATCTGAAAAAGGAGGGAGCCCTTGTCCGCAAAGCCGTGGACGCGTCGCTCGACGCTAACGTCCGTACACCCGAAATCCAAGTGGAAGGAGGTAAAAAATATGGCACCAAGGAGATTGGCGAGTGGCTGGTGGAATACATAAAGGAAGTGTCCGAATAATGGCTTTAATATGATTTTTTCACCTCATTTCCATATTTTCTCACTTCACGAAACCATTTTCTTATAAATATTCTTACGTTTTTTATAAAAACACTTGCAAATATAAAAAAAATGAAAGATATTTGTAGCGGAAATTAAAAGCGATCATCAAAAACTGTGTAAATATGAGTGACATGGAAAACAAGAATGAAGAAGTTAAGGTGGAAAAAAAGAAGCCTTACAACATCCGTGAAAAAAAGCCGAAAGATGCCGCTTACCGCTCGTTGATTAGAGCAGAGTTGGCCGACGAATTGTACGACAAGATTCTCAGCATCATTGTTGTGGAAAAGAAGTACAAGGACCCGGACTACTCTGCCAAAGAACTGGCCAAAGAGCTGAACACCAACACACGCTATCTCTCGGCTGTAGTGAATTCGCGTTTCGGAATGAACTACTCTTGCTTGTTGAACGAGTTTCGCGTAAAAGATGCGGCTCACTACTTGTCTGACAGACGCTACGAGGACAAGAATGTTGAGGAAATCAGCGCTATGGTAGGCTTTGCCAACCGCCAGTCTTTCTATGCCGCCTTCTATAAGATTATGGGCGAAACTCCCAACAGCTACCGAAAGAGGAAGTTAGAGAAATACGAAAAGAAAGATTCGGAAAAGAAAAAGGCCAAGAAATCCACCAAAAAAGTAGGCAGACCTGCCAAGAATAGCCGATAAGCAATCCTCTTCCTACTTGAAAAGAACAGCCGGGCATAAAAGGGGGAATTATCACAGCCATGCGATGATTCCCTCTTTTTCAGCTATTGACACCTATAAAAACAACACATAATGAAAAATAAATTTATCCAATTGACAATGATGGCAACAATGCTTACCGCATGTAACACACAGCCTCAGGCTCCCGTGGCAGACGACTTCAAGTATGCCGACGAGCAGTTCGCCGACTTGCAGATGCTGCGCTACAAGGTGCAGGGATTCGAAGACCTGACACTGAAACAGAAGGAACTGGTGTATTACCTCTCGGAAGCCGCCCTCGAGGGACGCGACATCATCTTTGACCAAAACGGCAAGTACAACCTCACCATCCGCAAAATGCTGGAGACGGTGTACACCGACTTCAAGGGCGACAAGAACGATGAAAACTTCAAGGGGATGGAGACCTACCTGAAGCGCGTGTGGTTCTCCAACGGCATCCACCACCACTACGGATGCGAGAAGTTTGTCCCCGCTTTCACCCCCGACTTCTTCCGCGCCGCACTGAAAACCGTGGACGCAAGCAACCTCCCTTTGGCTGAAGACCAGACGGTTGACCAACTCTGCGACGAAATCTTCCCCATCATCTTCGACCCCACGGTGATGCCCAAGCGCGTCAACCAAGCCGATGGCGAAGACCTCCTGCTCACCTCTGCCTGCAACTACTACGGCGAAGGTGTGACCCAAAAGGAGGCCGAAGACTTCTACACCCAAATGAAGGCCCCCTCCGACCCTTGCCCGGTTATGTTCGGCATGAACAGCCGCCTGGTGAAGGAGAACGGAAAGATTCAGGAGAAGACCTGGAAGGTGGGCGGCCTCTACACCCAAGCCATCGAGAAGATTGTGTATTGGCTGGAGAAAGCTAAGACCGTGGCCGAAAATGACCAGCAGAAGGCCGTCATCGAAAAGCTTATCCAATTCTACAACGATGGTGACTTGAAGACATTCGACGCTTATGCCATCGAGTGGGTGAAGGACTTGGATTCGCGCATCGACTTCGTGAACTGCTTCACCGAGAGCTATGGCGATCCCCTGGGCATGAAGGCCAGCTGGGAGTCTATCGTCAACTTCAAGGACATGGAGGCAACCAAGCGCACCGAGACAATCAGCGCCAATGCCCAGTGGTTTGAGGACAACTCACCCGTTGACGCACGATTCAAGAAAGAGACCGTCAAGGGCGTGAGTGCCAAGGTCATCACCGCCGCTATGCTCGGAGGCGACCTCTACCCCTCAACCGCCATCGGCATCAACCTGCCCAACTCCAACTGGATTCGTAGCGCACACGGCTCGAAGTCGGTAACCATCGGAAACCTGACGGATGCTTATAGCAAAGCCGCACGTGGCAACGGATTCTCACAGGAGTTCGTCATCAGCCCCACCGAAATCAAATTGATGGAAACCTACGGTGACATAACCGACAACCTCCACACCGACCTTCACGAATGCCTTGGCCACGGTTCGGGCAAACTGCTTCCCGGCGTTGACCCCGACACGCTAAAAGCGTACGGATCGACCATCGAGGAGGCTCGTGCCGACCTCTTTGGTCTCTACTACTTGGCCGATGACAAGTTGGTTGAATTGGGACTTACCCCTGATACAGAGGCTTATAAGGCTCAATATTACAGCTATATGATGAACGGCCTCATGACCCAGCTCGTCCGCATCGACTTGGGCAACAACATCGAGGAAGCTCACATGCGTAACCGTGCCCTCATTGCCCGTTGGGCATTGGAGAAGGGATTTGAAGACAAAGTAGTTGAGTTTGTGAAGAAAGATGGCAAGACCTACGTACAGGTAAACGACTACAAGAAGTTGCGCAACCTCTTCGGACAATTGCTTGCCGAAATCCAACGCATCAAGTCGGAAGGCGACTTCAATGCCGCACGCGACCTGGTGGAGAACTACGCCGTGAAGATTGACCCCACCCTCCACGCCGAAGTGCTCGAGCGCTACAAGAAGCTCAACCTTGCACCGTACAAGGGATTCATCAACCCCGTATATACAGCCGTGAAGGATGCTGAGGGCAACATCACCGACGTGACCATCGACTACACCGAAGGCTACGCCGAGCAGATGCTGCGCTATGGCAAGGAGTACGCGAATCTGCCGTATCACAACTGATAACATTCATTAGGCACGGATTACGCGGATTACACGGAGACAAAAAACATAAGAACCGTGTTAATCCGTGTAATCCGTGCCTAAAACAATATAGAAACATGACCACCCACGAAACCATCAAGGAAATCAAGGCACAATTCCGCCTGTTCATGAACGGTGCCGTATCGCAAAGCATGCGCGAGAAAGGCT
>CAZDAN010000222.1:0-3268 GCA_964503565.1 uncultured Bacteroides sp. | reverse complement strand
TCCGACACGGGATATGTCGATGTGGACTACTTACATTATCACATGGAGAAATAAAACAAAAGAATATGAATTTACTGAAAATGTATTTCATCCGCAAATATCTTTAACCACTATATAATTACAAACTTATGAAAGGATACACCACCCGACAACACTCCGTACCCGTGAAGCGTTATTGCCGCACGATGGACCTAAAGAACGACCCTGCCTTGATTGCCGAATATGTGAAACGGCATAGTAAGGAGGAAGCATGGCCTGAAATCAAAGAAGGCATCCGCCAGGTAGGCATCTTGGAGATGGAAATCTATATTCTCGATAACCGTCTGTTCATGATTGTGGAGACACCGCTCGACTTTGATTGGGATGCAGCCATGAATCGCCTCGCCACCCTACCCCGCCAACAGGAGTGGGAGGACTTCATGGCCATCTTCCAACAATGCCGCGAAGGCGACACAGCCGACGAAAAATGGAAGATGATGGACAGAATGTTCTATCTGTATGATTAAAATCACTATTTTTGCACCCAAATATTATTTTACATATGTTATCATATCACAATCTTGGAAAGACGGGGATGAAAATTTCCTCGCTTAGTTTCGGAGCCTCATCATTGGGAGGTGTGTTTCACGACTTGAAAGAACAAGAAGGTATCAAAGCGGTTCATACCGCTATTGATGCAGGTATCAATTTTATCGACGTGTCACCTTACTATGGCCATTACAAGGCTGAAACGGTATTGGGAAAAGCTCTGAAAGAGATACGGCGCGACCGTTATTACCTCTCGACCAAAGTGGGACGCTATGGCAAGGATGGGGTAAACACCTGGGACTATAGCGGAAAACGTGCTAAGGAAAGTGTCTATGAAAGTATGGAACGCCTGAACGTGGATTATATCGACCTCATCAATGTGCACGACATCGAGTTTGCCGACCTTCATCAGGTGGTGAACGAGACCTTGCCGGCTTTGGTGGAATTGCGCGAAAAGGGCGTAGTAGGACACGTGGGTATCACCGACTTGCAATTGGAGAACCTGCAATGGGTCATCGATCATTGTCCCGAAGGTACGGTAGAAACGGTGTTGAACTTCTGTCACCATTGTTTGTGCGACGATAAGTTGGTGGATTTCTTGGACTATTTCGAAGAACGCGGCATCGGTGTCATCAACGCATCGCCCCTGTCAATGGGATTGCTGAGCGAACGTGGTGTACCAGCTTGGCATCCGGCTCCCGCACCGTTAGTGGAGGCTTGCCGACGTGCCATGGAGTATTGCCGTCGGAAGAATTATCCGATTGAACAATTGGCCATGCAATATGCCGTGAGCAATCCGCGTATCGCCTCCACCCTGTTCAGTACCACCAATCCGCAAAATGTGCTGAAGAATGTGGCATACGCTCAGGAGGCTTTCGACGAAGAGTTGCTCCACGAAGTACGCCAAATTATCGGCGAACAGATGCGTGTCAGTTGGAAGAACTCGTGATTCGGCGTGTGGTTGTCACTAAAAAGGGAATTTAACCAATCCTTTTTTCTCCTGTCAACCGAATTTTGCGTATATTTGCAGTCTCATAAACAAAAAAAGAAGATTCTAAAAAAAGAACTTACCCATGAAAAAAAGACTGATTACCCTGATTCTATGTCTGGCTGTATTGACACCTGCCATGGCTCAAATGACAGTGACTCACCCTTGGAGCGGAAAGAAGGTTGCCTATTTCGGCGACTCCATTACCGACCCACGTAACAAAGCATCCAACACCAAATACTGGGGTTTTCTGCAAGAATGGTTGCAGATTACCCCTTATGTATATGGTGTCAGCGGACGCCAATGGAATGACATCCCCCGGCAAGCCAACAAATTGAAAGAAGAACATGGCGATGATTTCGATGCCATCCTTATCTTTATGGGCACCAACGACTACAACAATGCTGTCCCCCTCGGAGAATGGTTCGAGGAGAAAATGGGTAAAGTGGAATATGGGCACCAGTATGTGAAGCGGATGGAAGACCGTATGCAACGTACCCCCATCATGAACAACGACACCTATCGCGGACGCATCAACATTGCACTTGATTCGCTCAAGCGGATGTTTCCCACCAAACAGATTGTCCTGCTCACTCCCATTCACCGCGCGGGATTCTATGCCAACGACAAGAACTGGCAGTGCACCGAGGATTATGTGAACCGATGCGGCGAATACCTCGATGCTTATGTGGAAAGTGTCAAAGAAGCAGGTGCCATCTGGGCCATGCCCGTCATTGACTTGGGTGCCCTCTGTGGGCTCTATCCCATGACCGATTCACACAAGCAATATTTCAAGGATGCAGCCACTGATTGCCTCCATCCTAACGACCTCGGACATCAACGTATGGCCCGCACACTGATGTACCAGTTGCTGACACTTCCCTGCGTGTTTTGATGAACGCCCTCGTCCATTGTTGCCAACCGGAAGCGGTAGGAATAGAGAATACAATGGAATCTCCAGAGGAGAGAACGGAAGAATAGGGCTGCAAAGGAACGGACAAATAGGCCTTTTGGGTATAAGCCTGCACGTCACCACCTGCATCGTGATAGAGACGCAAGTATAAGGTGTGGACACCGGCAGATGAGGTCGTGAGGCTGTCTTCTACAAAGCGAAAGGTATGTTTTCCATTTTGTGCTTTCACCAAGAGAATCATGTTCAGATAGTTGCCTCCATGCCAGATACTCTGCATCTCTACGGCATCTGCTCTTATCCCCTCAGGAAAAGAATCTGCAGGTTGGGCATAGGGGGCAGGTATGGCTTGAAGGGAATAGAGTCTGGCTCCATCATCCACCAGCTCATAGCGCGAAAGCACGCGATAAAGTGTGTCGGGCGTCACCCCTTCGGCCACTAATTCAGAGGAGTTCACGATTGGCAGACATTCGCCCTTATCGGTACAGATATGCGTGAATGTACCCGAATCATCAGTAACGACATCGGCAAACTCGCTCAACAATGGAGGATAGACATATCCGTCCTCGTCGTCCGAACAGGAAATGAAGCCTGCCGAGAGGGTCAGCAGGCTCACTATACCTTTGAATATATATCGTCCAACCCTGTTCATCAGTCGATACTTATTGCTTTCAAATAGTTCTTCACCGGATTGGCATACATGGCCAACATCTTTTCACGCAAGAACTGTTCATCTTTATCAGGTAAATCAATCTTAGCCAACTGGCCGGCCATGTATTGTTCAAACACCGTTTTCTCCTCGGCCGTATATTTGTCGGCAAAGCGCGATTCGCCTGCCAACC
>CAZDAN010000221.1:0-3268 GCA_964503565.1 uncultured Bacteroides sp. | reverse complement strand
ACGACCCCGAGATTACAAATCACGTGCTCTGGCCAACTGAGCTAAAGAGGCATTTTCTAAAATTTGCAGCCTTGCACAAGGCTCGGTGCGAAAACGGCTGCAAATTTAGATGTTTATTTTGAATTACACAAACTTTTGGCAACTTTTTTACTTACCACGCTGCTTTTCTTTATATTTCAGCAGCTGTTTCTCGAGTGCATCCACTCCTTCATCTATAGATTCTTCAAATGTATCGCATACCTTCTCCACGTAGAAATCCCCATTGGGAACGAACACGCGGATACCCGCTTCCTTATTTTTGGCGGTCTCAGGCTTCACGACCTTCAATGACACCTCTACCTTTCTTATTTCATCGCAATACTTTTCGAGTTTGCCAACTTTCTTTTGAACAAACGCCTGCAACTTTTCAGCTGCATCGAAATGGATAGACTGAATTCTTACTTCCATACGTACCTCCTTTTGGTTTATGCTCTTGGATGAGCGCGTTTATAAACTTCTTTTAGCTCTTCAAACGTAGTGTGGGTATAAATCTGCGTGGTCGCCAGACTTTCATGCCCCAACAATTCTTTCACAACATTCAACTCAGCACGATTATTGAGCATTGAAGTTGCAAATGAATGCCGCAAGACATGAGGACTCCGTTTTTTCATACTCACCACCCTTGAAAGGCATTTCTTCACCAACTGTCCAACTTTCGCTTTGCTTATCCGGTTCCCCTTGCCACTCACAAAGAGTGCTTCGGTTTGCCGAGGACAAAACTGGCAGTTCCTCGCGTCGATATAAGCAAGCAACGAGTTTCGCAACTCTTCGCCAAACGGTACATACCGTTGCTTATCCCTCTTTCCAGTCACCTTCAACCTGTTTGCTGAAAAATCCACATCACAGTCATTCATCCCGACAAGTTCCGACAAGCGGACGCCTGTAGCATAAAAGGTTTCGATTATCATTTTGTCCCGACAGGCTTCAAAGCCCTCTCCGAAGTCAGTTTCGTCCAACAGGCAATCCATATCCATCTCCTTCACAAAGTACGGCAATGGCTTCTTATTCTTTGGCCCCTTTATTTTGGCCAACGGATTCACCTTCACCACCTCACTCCGCAACAGGAATTTATAGAAAGACCGCAGTGCACTCAACTTTCTGTTCACCGAGGTAGAGGTATATCCCCTATCCATCATCTGGAGAATCCATCGGCGGACAATATCAGCATCGACTATTTCCCACTCCAACGTTCCGTCTTCTTCGTGGAAAAAGTTCTGAAACTGATTCAAATCCGTACAATATTCCGTCACCGTACGCTCTGAATAGTTTCGCTCATGCCTCAGATAATCAAGGAAAGTTTTTATCAACATAAGTGTCGCCTTAATTATTCAGCGACGAAAATACGCAAAAGAATTCAATAATCCAAAGAATTGTCGAATTATTTTCTAACTTTTAATCAATCTTCCACTTGATGGAGCTTCTGAACATACACAGCACGCTCTCTTTTGAGTCTGTTCTTTACAGACGGTTTGTCAAACTGCTGACGTGCTCTCAACTCTTTCACAACACCAGTCTTTTCAAACTTTCTCTTGAACTTCTTCAAAGCTCTTTCAATGTTCTCGCCTTCTTTTACAGGTACTACAATCATTTTGTTTTTTAATAATTTATGTTAGTAAAACGATAATTTCGCAAATCAGGGCGCAAAATTACACATACTTTCTTGAACGACAAAACTTTCAGGCGTTAATTATCGTTTTTTATCGAAAAAAGCATCATTCCACTCGCTGAGCTTATATATATAAATGTACGCGCGAAAGAAAGAGGAAGAGACCGAAAAGCCCCACGGTAAGGTTCAAAAAAAAGAAGAGGCCTACCGAAAACACGGCAAGCCCCTCTTTAAGTCACTTATAGTTGAATTACAAATTGGGATTCAATGTTGACCACTCTTCTACTGCGGGGATGATACCCAATGAGATAATTTCATCGCGCATCACCTGCAAGTGAGCATACGACGCATCCAATGCAGCAATTTCTTCGGCCGTACCGGTCACTTCACCAAAGTGAACACCCGTAACATCTATTACAGTAGGCATGGCCATCAATACATTCTTGTACTTCTCGTTGCTTACATAACAACCTGCAGGCCAGTGGAATTCTGCGCCACCCATAGCTGCCTCAATCATTTTCACCGATTGGTATGCAGGGCTCTGGAATGAGCTACGTCCACGAAGTTTGATAATGTTCGAACCACCCTGAATTGTGTTGTGCTTAATCTCAGCCCACTGCTCATCGGAGATTTCGAACTCAGACAAAGGCTTGCCATCTACTGTAATCTTAGAAGCAAACACAGCCATGGCTTCACCATGTCCACCATAAGTGCGAGCATTCTCCACCTTGTATTGAGGCACATCAATAGCCTTAGCTATGGCCTCCTGCAAACGAGTAGAATCAAGGGCCGCCAAAGAGGTCAACTGATTAGGCTTCAATCCCGAACGAATCAAAGCTGTGAGTGCTGTCACATCAGCAGGGTTGAAAATCACCACCACATGTTTCACATCAGGACAATACTTCTTGATGTTATCACCAAACTCGGCCGCAATCTGGCAGTTACCCTTGAGCAAGTCCTCACGAGTCATACCCTCCTTACGCGGAGCACCGCCTGATGAGATGATATACTTAGCATCCGTGAAAGCCTCTTTCGGATCGGTTGTCCATGTAATGTTAGCACCTTCGAAAGCACAATGACACATCTCCTCTGCTACACCATTCACACCGGGGCCATAGATGTCGTAAAGACAAATATTAGGCGTAAGGCCCAACATCAACGCTGTTTGAGCCATATTAGAACCGATAGCGCCACCGGCACCCACGATTGTCAACTTGTCATTCGTTAAAAAATTCATATTCGTTCTTTCTTTATTTATGGTTTGAAATTTATTCCTTTTGAATTTCCGCAGGCAAAGTTAGCCAATATCTTTCATATTGCCGAAGAAAAAGTTTCATAAAGTAACTTAAATTCCACCTTTATTCTTCATTCTTCCCCTGCCAGCCCTTCTTTTATGTGAAATTTGCTTTTCCGACATTACAAAAGTCTTCATACACACGACAACTTTTACAGAATTTAAGCCATTATCCATCATTTCAGTCACACCTCCGTTTTTGATGGCAAAAAGAAGCAAAAAGCAAAGAATCCCCACCGCCATTGACCATCAGTGAGACGAGTTGACAAAAGGTAATTCAACCCACCAACACAAAATCATTGGAAAACTTCCCAAGCACGAACTACTTT
>CAZDAN010000220.1:0-3290 GCA_964503565.1 uncultured Bacteroides sp. | reverse complement strand
ATCTTTGTCGCAATCTTCGTACACTTGATGCTGTCGCACTCGCTTTCATCAGTGGAATTTCAAACACGCCTAAAGAGAGTTTCCGATGCTATCATACAAAACAATCGAACCCCACACTCTGGAATTGCTGAAGGGGCTTTCTGCCGAACCGATATTGGCTTCTACGCGTTTGGTCGGTGGTACGGCTCTGGCTCTCCAGTATGGACATAGAAATTCAATAGACTTGGATTTCTTTGGGACGGTTGTGGCAGATGCGGAACGGGTAAAGGCGGGGTTGCGGAAATATGGAACGCTGGAGGTCATTAAAGAAACGGAAACTATCAGACTGTATCGTTTGGATGGTGTAAAAGTGGACATAGTGCATTACCAATATCCGTGGATTGATGATGCTGTGACTACTGATGGATTGTCTCTTGCTTCTCCTAAAGACATTGCGGCAATGAAAGTGAATGCCATTGAAGGACGTGGAACGAAAAAAGATTTTATAGACTTTTATTTCTTACTTAAGCATTATACTTTGGAGGAAATATTGGGGTTTTATAAAGAGAAATATCCCGAACACTCCGTCTTTAGGGCATTGATGAGTATGTCTTATTTCGAGGATGCTGACGAACAGTTCATGCCACGTATGTTCGATCCTGTTACTTGGGAAGAAATGCGAAAGACGATACTTGAAAAAGTAAGGAGCTATGCTTACAAAAAGTGAAACGAAAAATATGCAATAATCAAAAACTTAAAAAACGACAGGATGAATAGAATGAAGAGACTGATATTGAGTGCAATGGCCGCTATGATGACGGCTATGGTGCCTGCTTTGGCTTGCACAAACTTGATTGTGACACCGGGTGCCAGTGTGGATGGTTCGACTCTGGTGTCGTATAGTGCCGACTCATACGGCATGTTTGGCCACCTGTGTCATTATCCGGCCGCAACCCATGCGAAGGGTACTATGCGCCCTATTTATGATTGGGACACAGGCAAGTTCCTTGGGAATATTGCGGAAGCGGAGCGCACTTACAATGTCATCGGCAACATCAACGAGCATCAGGTGACCATCGCTGAAACCACCTTCACGGGTCGCGAAGAACTGATTGATACAACGGGTATTATGGATTATGGCAGCCTTATCTACGTGGGACTTCAGCGTTCGCGTACGGCTCGCGAAGCCATTCAGGTGATGACTGATTTGGTGGCCGAATATGGCTATTATAGTAGTGGTGAAAGTTTTACCATTGCTGACCCCCGTGAAGTGTGGATTATGGAGATGATAGGTAAAGGTCCGGGTGTGAAGGGTGCCGTATGGGTAGCTGTCCGCGTGCCCGATGGATGCATTGCCGCTCATGCCAATCAGGCACGCATCCACCAGTTCCCTCTCGATGACAAGGAGAATTGCATCTATTCGCCCGACGTGATTTCTTTTGCCCGCAAGCAGAAGTATTTCGACGGGAAGAATACCGATTTCAGTTTTGCCGACGCATACGCTCCGCTCGACTTCGGCGCACGCCGTTATTGCGAGGCCCGTGTGTGGAGTTATTACAATATGTTTTGCAAAGAGGTTGGGGAAAAATATCTTCCCTACGTGGCAGGAAATGGCGACGAGCCAATGCCGCTCTATGTACGTCCTGACAGAAAACTGGGATTGCGTGATATTCAATTGGCCATGCGCGACCACTACGAAGACACGCCGCTCGATATCACCTGCGACTTGGGTGCAGAAGCCTGGCAGATGCCTTATCGCCCTTCACCTCTGAGTTTCAAAGTGGATGGTAAGGAGTATTTCAACGAACGCCCCATCAGCACCCAACAGACGGCATGGGTGTTTGTCAGCCAAATGCGTAATCACATGCACAATCCCATTGGTGGAGTTTTGTGGTTTGGCACCGATGATGCCAATCTCACGGTGTTCACTCCCGTCTATTGCTGTACTAACAGTGTGCCCGAATGCTATAGCAACAAAACTGCTGATGGGGTGACATTCTCGTGGAATTCTTCTTTTTGGGTGTTCAATTGGGTGGCCAATATGACTTACATGCGTTACAATCAGATGATTGGTGACGTGCGTGCCCGACAGAACCGCCTGGAAGAAAGTTTCTTGAAGTCGCAAGCCGACATCGAGCGCCGTGCAACCCAACTTTATAATCAGAATCCTGCCGAGGCATACAGCTATCTGACCAACTACACCATTGCCAGTGCGCAACAGGCACTCACTGAATGGCGCAAGTTAGGCGAATACCTCATTGTGCGATACAACGACATGGTTATCAAACAAGTGAATCCCGATGGTAGTTTCAAACGTACTCCCGAGGGACAGTGTGCACCCGTTGTCCGACCGGGTTATCCCGAGGATTTCAATCGCCGTGTGGTCGCAGAAACGGGCGAACGCTACTTGATGAAATAGGAACAAAGATTAAAAACTGTTAATCCTTGCGTAAGTAGAAATAAAATGTATACATTTGCAGTCTGATAGAGACCTTAAGTTAAGATTATAAATAATATAAAAAGTTATAGATTATGGAAAATGAACAACTGATTCAAGAAGTGACCGCAAAGGCACAGAAATGGTTGACTCCTGCCTACGATGCGGAAACACAAGCTGAGGTTCGTCGTATGTTGGAAAACGAAGATAAAACAGACCTCATCGAGGCTTTCTATAAAGATTTGGAATTTGGTACCGGTGGCCTTCGCGGTATCATGGGTGTAGGTAGCAACCGTATGAACATCTACACCGTGGGAGCTGCCACTCAGGGACTTTCCAATTACTTGAACAAGAACTTCAAGGATTTGGAACAGATTTCAGTCTGTATCGGTCACGATTGCCGCAACAACAGCCGCCTGTTTGCTGAAATCTCTGCTGACATCTTCTCAGCCAACGGCATCAAGGTCTATCTGTTCGAAGATATGCGTCCTACGCCTGAAATGTCGTTTGCCATCCGTCATCTCGGATGCCAGAGCGGTATCATCCTCACCGCCAGCCACAATCCGAAGGAATACAATGGCTACAAGGCCTATTGGGACGATGGTGCGCAGGTGCTTGCTCCGCACGACAAGGGCATCATTGACGAGGTGAACAAAATCAACTCGGCCGCTGACATCAAGTTTGAAGGAAACAAGGAACTCATCCAAATCATTGGTGAGGATGTAGATAGCGTTTACCTCGACAAGGTTCTTGGTATCTCCATCGACCCCGAAGTCATCAAGCGTCAGAAGGACCTCAGCATCGTCTTCACTCCCATTCATGGTACAGGCATGATGCTCGTTCCTCGTGCACTGAAGCAATGGGGATTCGAGAA
>CAZDAN010000219.1:0-3360 GCA_964503565.1 uncultured Bacteroides sp. | reverse complement strand
ATAATCCGTGTCGTATAGAAAAAAAAAATCCAAGTATACGTTTTTCCAGAACCTTACTTCACGTTGTAGAGCAACCAAGCCTTTTGGAAGTCGGAATGTGAAGCGTCGCCTGCATAGCGTGCCTTGAACTGTTCGCGTGCCTGAACTGCCGAAGCCTTGTCGGCATGAGTGCTGACGATGACGCGATACATATTGTTCGAAGCATTGTAGGCCACCACAGCATTGTATCCGGCGGCATCAAGTGTTGCTTTCAGGTTGTTGGCGTTCACCTGCGAGCCGAAGCTGCCACACACTACACTGAAATCCTTCAAGGCGTTTCCGCTCACTACGGTCACCTTCTCTTCGCGAACCACGGCTGATGTGGCTACAACGGGAGCCGTCTGAACGGGGGCTGTCTGAACGGGGGTCACTTCTACGGTTTCTTCCACGGGGGTCTGAGCCAACTCTTGTTGTTTGGCCTTCTCGTAAGCCTTCTTGTAGGCACTTTCACTTGACTTGCACGAGGTGGTGAAGGCCATGGTCATACAAAGGCCGAGGGCCAGGAGGAAATACTTCTTCATACGTTTCTTTATTTTATGTGGTTTATACTCTTTTTGATTTCTCTATTTTTCGTTACCAATGTGCAAAGTAACAAAGAATTTTCAAGATGAGCAAACTTTTCTCCGCCATCTTGTGTTTTTCACTACAAAACCAATTGAATACACCCTATCTTTCCCCTTATGAATCCCAAGGACGAAAAACCTGCAGGCAGCCTGTCCGCCCTTCTGTCAGCCTTGTTCAGAAGTTTTGTGGCGCTGAATGTCGGTCGCCTGCGCCTGTATGCGATGGAGAAGGTGGCCGCGTTGCTATCCGTGTTGATTATAGCCTTCCTGTTGGCAAGCGTGGGGCTGATGTGTTTCTTCTACGCCACGCAATGCTTGGTGGCTTTGTCTGTCGAGGCCTTGGGCAGTGTGGCGATGGGCCATGCCTTGGCCATGCTCATCTGCCTGGTGGCGGGCATGGTGGTCTATCGGTGTCGCCAATCGTTGGTGGTGAAGCCCTTCATGCGGTTGCTTACTAAGTTATGGAGTGAAGAGTGAAGAATCCAATAGTTTTTATGGGGCAGCGGTTTACATCCGTGTGGTGATAAGTCCCTAAGACTGTCGCTTGCGATACTCCCCACAAACAGAGGGTCCAATTTGATGTACCAATATTCCTGACGGTCTCTGTCATTCTGAGCGTAGCCGAAGGATCTCAGAGGTTTCCCGACGGTCTCTTTGCTATACTCTGAGTTCCTTCGACAAGCTCAGGATGACAGAGACGGTATGGTAAACCTATATATGCGAGACTTGGGTTAAGAACTTGTCACCATACGGATTAAAATCGAACACCCAACTATTGGATTTTTCACTCTTCTCTTTTCACTCTTCACTTTATTCCACCGTGACGGACTTGGCAAGGTTGCGAGGTTGGTCCACATCCTTGCCTTTGCATACGGCGATGTGATAGGCCAAGAGTTGCAGGGGGATGGTGGTGATGAGCGGCTCCAGGCACTCGGGCACACGAGGCAGCTCTATCACGTCGTCGGCCAGCGTGCTTAGGTGCTCGTCGCCTTCGGTCACCAGGGCAATGACTTTTCCCTTGCGGGCCTTTATCTCTTGAATGTTGCTCAACACCTTTTCGTACATGGCGTTGCGCGTGGCCACCACCACGACGGGCATTTCGGCATCAATCAGCGCAATGGGACCATGCTTCATCTCGGCCGCAGGATAGCCCTCGGCATGGATGTAGGAGATTTCCTTCAGTTTCAGTGCCCCTTCGAGTGCCACGGGATAGTTGAATCCGCGCCCCAAGTAGAGGAAGTTGTGGGCGTAAGTGAAAATGCGCGAGAGCTGGGCAATGCGGGTGTTCATCTCCAACACGCGCTTCATCTTGTCGGGCACGGAGGCCAGTTCCTTCACAAGGGTGATATATTCTTCGTCGCTGATGGTCTGCTTCTCCTTGGCCAGGCAGAGGGCCAACATGGTGAGCACCGTCACCTGACCGGTGAATGCCTTGGTGGAGGCCACTCCGATTTCGGGACCTACGTGGATGTACGACCCCGTATGTGTGCCTCGGGGGATGGACGAACCCACGGCGTTGCAGATGCCATAGATGAAGGCTCCGCGACGCTTGGCCATCTCTACGGCAGCCAGCGTGTCGGCCGTTTCGCCCGATTGGGAGAGGGCTATCACCACGTCGCGCTCGTCGATGGCGGGGTTGCGGTAGCGGAACTCCGAGGCGTACTCCACCTCCACGGGTATGCGACAGAACCCCTCGATGAGCTGTTTGCCTATCAGTCCCGCGTGCCACGAGGTGCCGCAAGCCACAATGATGAACCGTCGGGCATCGAGCAGACGCTCCCTGTGGTCGATGATGGCCGAGAGGATGATGCGGTTGGCCTCCGTACTGACGCGCCCACGCATACAATCGTTCAGGCAGGCGGGTTGCTCAAAGATTTCTTTCAGCATGAAGTGGGGGAATCCGCCCTTTTCCAACTGGCTCAACTCCAAATCTACGGTTTTCACCTCGGGGGTAATCTTCACGTTGTGCAGGTTCACCACCTCCAGTTCGTGGTCGAGGCTGATGAGGGCAATCTCCTCGTCGTCCAGATAGACCACCTTGTCGGTGTACTCCACGATGGGTGATGCGTCGGACGCCAGGAAGAACTCTCCCTCGCCGATGCCCACCACCAGGGGGCTGCTCTTGCGTGCGGCAATGATTTGTCGGGGGTTACTGCGGTCGATGACGGCAATGGCGTAGGCTCCGATGACCGAGCGCAGGGCTATCTCTACGGCCGTCAGGAGGTCGAGTTGCTTCGATTCACGCACGTAGTCGATGAGTTGCACCAGCACCTCGGTGTCCGTCTCGCTACGGAAGGTGTAGCCCTTGCGACGGAGCTTCTCCTTCAGTGTGGCATAGTTTTCGATGATTCCGTTGTGGATGAGTGCCAGGTTGCCCGAGTGGGAATAGTGGGGGTGGGCATTCACCTGACAGGGTTCTCCGTGGGTGGCCCATCGCGTGTGGGCAATGCCTATACATCCCGTGATGTCTTTCGACGAAGCCGCCTCTTCCAGATCGGCCACCTTACCCTTGGCCTTATAGACGTTCAGGGCACCATCGGCATTTATCAGAGCCACTCCCGCACTGTCATATCCGCGGTATTCCAATCTCTTCAATCCTTTCACCAATATCGGGTACGCCTCGCGATGGCCGATATATCCTACAATTCCACACATACTCGTTTCTTCTTTTTTCTTCCTTTGTCTTTTGTTCTCAATTTTGTTTTTCAGCCTCGGGGGGCTGCGTCAATGGGGATTTTTGACTACTGCAAAGATACAA
>CAZDAN010000218.1:0-3383 GCA_964503565.1 uncultured Bacteroides sp. | reverse complement strand
TGGTGAGCGGTGAAGGCATGGTTGACAACTACACCCGCAAGAACGACGTAGTGGGCGTTTCGCTCGACTTCAAGTTCTAATAAAGACAAGCTGAGAACTGCGAGTGACAAACTACAAGTGACAAGCTACGAGCGACAAATATCGAGTGTTCCCTGCTGACACCGACCAGTTGCCCGTAGCTTGTCTTTTTTTGCTCACAGCCGGTCGTTTTTATACGTTATTTCACATTTCAGATACATTTTTTAAGATTCTTTTGATTTTCCAAATTCTTTTTTATACCTTTGCAACAATTTCCAAGGCTTTATTGTTATCAAAGGGAAAAGAGCCAAAATACTCATGGGAAAGAAAAGAATACATATATTACTCATTCCTATATGCGCCATCGCCGTGCTGGCCGCAGTCTGTTGGTGGGGGTATAATCGCCTGAGCATTCAGGAGGAACAGGCCGACATCGACCTCTACTCCTTAGTGCCGACCGATTGCGAAGCCCTGCTTGAAACCAAAGATATCAACGCCCTGCACAAGACGATACAGAGTTCGCATTACATGGGCCAATACGACCGGCTGAATGTGTCGGAACTGCTGAGATTACTGACGGATAATCTGGAGACCATCTCGCAACAACAGGCACACGGCCTCAGCAGCGAGATGAACCGCCAACTGCTCGTCAGCTTCCACCATCCGGGAACCGTGCACGACCAAGTTGTTTACGGACGCTTTGGAAACGGCGACATCAGCTCCATCACCCACCTGATGCAGAAGCAGCTCGGCAGCTCCCACCCTCCCAAAAGCCTTACATACAAAGGCGAGAAAATCATCATCTATCCCTTGGGAAAGGATTTCCTGACCTGTTATTTCCAACCGGGCTTCTTCGCCGTAAGTTTTCAGAAGAAGTTGATTGAGGAGGTTATAGATGCCTACAAGGAAGGAACGTCATTGGGAAACAATCCGGCCTTCAATGTGCTGCCCAAGCAGACGAAACACAACGAGCAGCTCTCGCTCTATCTGCCTCCACAAGAGAAAGATAAGAACTGGAAGCACTACGAAATACGCATGAACGCATCGGCCATCTATCTGACCAGCAACCAAGCAATAGCCGACACGACCGACAAGCACACATCCACACATCCCATGCTTGAACGAACAGACGGCGACAACCTGCCTCAACGCATACAGATGATGGTGCAGAAATCCCTTTATGCACCGGCAACGCCCGCATCACCCACCTTGGCAAACCTGTTGGCAGAAAACGGATGCCAGGAGGTGACCGCTCTCCTATTCTCCCCTACACACACCGACACGACACATCACCAACTGCTGATGATTCCCGTGCCGGCAGACAAATTAGAAGAGTTGAAATCAGCCCTGCGATACCCTCTCAATGCCAAGCGGCGCACCTCCATCCGGACACAAGGAAGTGCCTACCCCGTCTGGCAATGCGAGACAGATTCCACCTTGCACACCTATTTCATCCAATCACCGGTCACCGGCGAATGTTGGATTAGCATCTACAAGAACCAGCTATTGACGGCTACCGACCGTGAAACGTTGCAAGCCTATCTTGCTGAGACGAAAGAGAATAGCACAAACGTACCAACCAACCATGAGGTTTACCAACTCTGTCTGGGTGACTTGGCCGAACAAGCCAACTACACCCTCGTGGCCGATATGAACGACATCATCATCAACCATCCGGCCATCGTCGAAGACAATCCCATAATCCCCCCATTCTTCTTCAAACACAAGGATTTCTTCAAGCATTTCATGCTCGCCACCCAGCAAATCAACACCGGCGGACAAATGAACATACAAGTCATCCTTACCTACCAAGGCGACTCACTCTTGTTCAAGCGAATGAAATAGAAATAATAACTATTTTAGGTTTCGACCAAAATACCTATGGCCGACTGGTAGAGGGATTCAACTAATTCCAAAAATATGGCAAGAAATTTGGAATATAATCCAAAAATATGGCAAGAAATTTGGATTTCAGAAGAAATAGGTGTATTTTTGCCCAAAATTCCAAAGTGGAAGTTTTGAATAAAAATAGGACTTTAATTATGATTCAGCGCACATTACAGAAGACTTTGGAGCAATATCTCGGAAAAGGCAAGGCCATATTGCTTATCGGAGCACGCCAAGTAGGCAAATCGACCCTTTTTCAGATGCTCACTCAGGGAATCGCTGAGGAAGACCTGCTTTGGCTCAATTGTGACCAACAGAACGTGAAGGAGGCATTGACCAATCCCTCACTTACGAACCTGCGACTGCTGATAGCTGACAAGCAGGTGATTGTCATCGACGAAGCACAACGGGTAGAGAACATTGGTCTGACGCTCAAATTGATGGTGGACAACTTTCCGCAAAGACAGTTGCTTGTGACAGGCTCTTCTGCATTGGACTTGCACAACCGGCTCAATGAGCCATTGACGGGACGCAAGATAGAATATCATCTGTACCCTATCTCTACAGGCGAGTTGTATGCCGCCAAAGGATTGATAGCAATGAACGACCTGTTCGAACGGCGCCTGATTTATGGAAGTTATCCTGACGTCCTGTTGGGAAGCCTTCCTCCAAAACGGACGCTTGTCGAGCTTGTCGAGAGCTATTTGTATAAAGACATTTTGGAAATGGAAGGGCTGCGCAAATCATCTGTTTTACAAAAACTGTTGGTGGCCTTAGCCTTACAGGTCGGGAGCGAAGTGTCGTACAATGAACTGAGCAAAACGGTAGGTATTGATAACAAGACAGTGGAGAAATACATCGACATCTTGGAGAAATGCTACATCGTATTCCGGCTCAACAGCTTTAGCCGCAATATCCGTACAGAGCTGACAAAGAGCAAGAAAATCTATTTCTACGACCTTGGGGTACGCAATGCAGTATTACGTTCTTTTGCTCCGATGGAGTTGCGACAGGACAAAGGGGCTTTGTGGGAAAACTTCTTCATCGCCGAGCGTATGAAGTATAACCATTACGCGGATCGCCTGGTCAATATGTATTTCTGGCGCACAAGTAACAAACAGGAAATTGACTATATTGAGGAGTGCAACGGTGAACTGCACCTCTTTGAGATGAAATGGAATGAGAAGAAACAACAGGTCAAACTTCCCAATCAGTTCTTAGAGATGTATCATCCTCAGCGGACGGACGTTGTAACTCCGGAAAACTATCTTCCGTTTCTGATATAACTGTCATAGTCTCCGACATTCAGAATTTCATTCTTTCACTTACTCGGAAGTTTCTTCTGCTTACTTCAAACTCCGCTCACGTTCCATATTTGTTCGGTTCGTGAGCGGAGTTTGTTGTTCAAAAGAGAAGAACAGAATAAAGGGATGCTCTATAAATTAAGTAACTAATAATTAATGCATTACTTGTTTGTT
>CAZDAN010000217.1:0-3387 GCA_964503565.1 uncultured Bacteroides sp. | reverse complement strand
TTTTTAATTTTTAATTTTTAATTTGCGAGGCACGCCTTGTATTCTCCCAAAATCTTCAGTTCTTTGATAAGTGGGGTGATGGCATCGATGGACTGTCTGTAGCGCATGTAGTCATCATAAGTCACATCGATGTAAAACATATATTCCCATTCGCGCCCGATGATGGGCAACGATTGGATTTTGGTCAGATTGATGCGGTAGAATGAAAAGATGCTTAAAACTTGGCTGAGGCTTCCTTCGCTATGCGGTAATGAAAAGACGATGTTCGCCTTGTTCGTCAGTCGTCGTTCGCGAAGTTCATCGGCTTTCCATGGGTCAGATACCACCAGGAAACGGGTGAAATTATGCTTGTTTGTCTCGATTCCCTCTTCCAACACCTTCATGTTGTAGAGTGGGGCGGCAAACTTCGAGCAGATGGCCGCGTGTCCCTTCAACTGTTTTTCGTCGATGTTCTTTGCACTTCCCGCCGTGTCATCCGTTTCCACAATCTTCAAGTTAGGGTGCTTCATCAGGAACTCGCGGCATTGCGCCAATGCTACGGGGTGTGAGTTTACCTCCACCAAGTCTTCCCAACTCTCTTCCGGCAGGCAAAGCAGACTGTGGCTGATGCGCAACTTGTGTTCTCCCACGATGGTGGTGCCGCTGTCGCGCAACAGTTCATAATTGTGCAACAAACTTCCTGCAATGGTGTTCTCGATGGCAGTCATACCTATCACCTTGCTGTCGTGGTGGATTTCCTCGAACACCTCTTCAAAAGTGTTACAACATATCAGCTCAATCTCCTCACCTTCGAAATATTGATGGGCAGCAATGTCGTGAAACGACCCTATCATACCCTGTATGGCAATTTTTTTCATCTCTACTGTTTCTGTCTATTAAAAAATCCCGCAGTTCCTATAAGGAAAAGCGGGATGTCATATTAAAAAATCATATTCAATTCATTTGTTAGGTACACATACAACCTCCCGCTTCACTCCATTGCTAAAGTAAAAGTAATAAAAGAAGAAGTAAAAGAATGTATGCAATGCTTTCATTATTTCAGTTTTTTTGCTTTTATTCGACGCAAAATTACAACATATTTTTGAAATACAATAGAAAAATGACATTTTTTTGCTTCATAACTCGAAAAAAAGGCTTATCTTTGCCCACACAATTATAATATGTGGGAATATTCCCCTTTGTGTGAACTTTAGAAATTTGATTATAAAGAGAGAACTATGAAAAGAAGAACATTGAAAAAACAAGTGAATTATATTGCCGGCGAACTTTTTGCCGAGTGTGTGCTACTTGCCAAGATGGTGCCGGGGCTGGATACAAAGAAGGTGGATGACTTGATGAGTCGTATTCTCTATATGCAGGACGAGTTCATCTGTCGCATCAGTCACACTCAACCGGGAAATGTCAAAGGATTCTACAAAGCATTCCGTTCCGATTTCCAGACACAAGTGGATGCCATCATCGACGAAATCGGCAACTTGCACTAATCCCCGTCATGAAACAGGCAATCTGTCGCTTTATATATTATAAGGTGTTAGGATGGAAGACCCGTGTCACTGTGCCCGACCATCCCAAGTATGTCATCTGTTGCGGACCTCACACCAGTAATTGGGACCTCTTCTTCGGCAAACTCTTCTATGCCGCCATTGGTCGCAAGACGCAGTTCATGATGAAAAAGGAATGGTTCTTTTGGCCTCTTGGTCCCATGTTTCGTGCCATTGGTGGCATACCAGTCAATCGGGGTAAGCGTAATTCGCTGGTCGATCAGATGGTAGAGGAGTGTAACCGTAGTGAGATTTTTCATCTTGCCATCACTCCCGAAGGAACCCGTAAGGCTAACCCGAATTGGAAGAAGGGATTCTATCACATCGCTCTTAAGGCTGGGGTACCCATTGTCATCATCGGAATTGATTACGAAAAGAAACTCATCACTTGTGAGAAAGAAATCATGCCGTCGGGTGACCTCGATAAGGATTTGCGTGAAATCAAACTCTACCTCAAGGATTTCAAAGGACGCCATCCCGAGAATTTCACGGTAGGTACGATTTGATACTCTTTTTGTTACAAGAATACTTCCCCATTCTCTATAGAATAAGGGAATAGTATTCTTGTAAATATTTGAATAGTAGGGTGTTATTGGCTTTTACTGTTTGCCTCTTGTCAAAATGGTTGGATTTTATTGTTCCATTTTGAGCCTTTGATTATTTTTTTTTGTTATTATTTGTCAGTTACGCAAATTCTTTATACTTTTGCAAAAGAAATGCCCGATTTTCAGATTCAGATAAAGGGTTTCCCTGCTTGTGGAATCGAAAAAAATGCGTGGGCAAGTATGGTATTGACAAGAATGAGTACTGTGGAAATTTTCAGATTTGCTCGCTTGTTTAAGTTTAAATTAGTTGATAGTCAGTGTTTTGTATAAGCGTTGACGAGGCTAAGGAATACTCCGATGGTAAAATCTTCCTCTGTACAGAATGTGAATGATACAGCTGTAGAACAGCGTATCTCCAATTGGAAAAACAGCCATGTTATCCGTTGGTATGTACTCACGGTTCCTGGCTCTTATCGGGGAAGATCGGACGAACTTCAGGCAGAAGTCGAGCGTCGTGCGGCTGAAGGTGAACCTACATTTGATTTTTTTGCTCCCACTTACACTAAAGTGCGCACGGTTCGTGGGCACGAGGAGAATATCAAACGTCCGTTGCTGTTCAACTACGTCTTCATTCATGCTTCCGAATCTGAAATCAAGCGCATGAAGAAGCGCCTTCCCGCCTATAACTTCCTTTCTCGTGTACGCGGAGAAGGGGGTGAGTCGTTTCCTTATCTCACTGATGCAGCCATGCAGAATTTCCGTTGGGTGGCAAAAGCCTACGAAGATCGTCTGCCTGCTTATGTGCCTGATGTTACCCGTCTGGTTAAAGGCGACCGCATCCGCATCCTCGAGGGACAGTTCAGCGGCGTTGAAGCCACACTGATAAGCAGTGTGGGCAGCAGTGACAAGGATATTGTCGTGCGTGTTGACGATTGGCTGTGGGTGCCTCTGTTGCATGTGTCTCCCGGTCAATACGAAATCATTGCACTCAATAGCAGTGCCAAGCACGAATATTTCCATTTCGATAACGGCAAGCTCCGCCAAGGTCTTCATCAAGCTATGGGGCGTTTTCTTGTTGGTGCTCCCCTCACAGAGGATGACCGTCAGTTGGCATCCAAGGCATTGTTGGCCTTCCGGAATTTGCAGGTGGATACCGATGTCATGCGTTGCAAGCGTTATGCTTACCTGCTGACCATTCACACCCTGTTGGGTAACGAGTCCGAACGCAACGAACTCATTCACACCATCCGTTCGTTTCTGCCGTTGGTCAAGGCCGAACAGTCCCGTGCTCTTTTGCATGT
>CAZDAN010000216.1:0-3388 GCA_964503565.1 uncultured Bacteroides sp. | reverse complement strand
GGGATGCGATGCCTGATGGCCCGAGTGACCTTGGTGCTGTTGTCGGCCGCGATGCTCCGATGGTATTTGCGAAGGTTCCAGTCGTAGGTCACCTGTTGCTCTCGGGTACCCTGTCGCGAGGTGTAGGGGCGGAACAGCTGGTTCATCTTTCCTCGGATTTCCTCCGCCTTCTGTTGGGGCACGGGGCGACGGAGGCCGTTGACGTCGGCGTTCATCTTGCATTGGAAGCTCACCTTCTTGTCGCCCACCTCCAAGGAGATGAAGTCCGTCTGTCCCTGTTTGGCTGAGGCGGTGGTCAGGGTGTACTTGGTGTAGCGATTCCCCTTTTCGTCGATGGACTCTGTGAATTTGCGCAGCGTCTTCCAATCGTCCAGCGTGGAGAAGAGGCGGTCGAACATTTGCTGGTACGCCTGTCTTTCCTTCTCGTTCTTGAACCAATAGTTCAGGTCGTAGATGCTCCACTCGTTCGTCTGGCGGATGAGGTACGTTTGGGGCAGCTGCCTCCTCAACTCGTGAAAGATGGCCTCCATCTCCAGATTCTCGTGATACTGCTTTTGGGCGACAGCCGTGCCAATGCCCAAGGAAAGGAGCAGCAAAGCAATAAGGGCTGCCCGTAACTTGTAGCCCGTCACTCGTAGCTTATTAAAGTTCTTCATA
This sequence comes from uncultured Bacteroides sp., assembly GCA_964503565.1. Taxonomy (GTDB): domain Bacteria; phylum Bacteroidota; class Bacteroidia; order Bacteroidales; family Bacteroidaceae; genus Phocaeicola_A. The sequence goes on along the minus strand of CAZDAN010000216.1, from coordinate 2,731 downwards.
TCGGATAGAGTTTGTATAGTGGTCTTCAAATTCGTTCATCTTCTCTTCGCAGGCATTGAAAGCCTCTTCGATGGTTGTGCCCCTCTCAGTCTTGAACAGGTCATTGTATTGAGCCAAGTCCGTTTCGGGCAGTTCGTGCACAATCACCTTCGGATTCTCCCCAACCGACCATCGCCCGGCCAAGAAGATGAGAACAAACGAGGCGGCAATGCCGGCATAGCGCAGCCACGGTTTCAAGGTTATCCGCTTGACTCTCCTCTCTGTCAGTTCCAATCCGTTCTCGCGGGCAAAGGCCGTCAGCTCCTCGTCGGTGGGAATCTCCATCGGCTCGTCTGACAAGGCAAACATCTCGCGGTAAGGCACATACTCCTCCGGCAAGTCGTCAGCCATCAGCAGGTGGCGAAGCCGCTCCTGCTCCTCGGGTGAGGTGAGGCCATTCATGTATCGGTCAATCAGTTGGTTTATCATATAATGTTTTATTTATTCTATTCATTCTAAGTCCCCTCTCCTTCGGGGAGGGTTAGGGGGGCTTTTACCTCTTCTTCAGCTCCTCCAGCAGTTTGTGGCGGGCTTTGCAAAGGGCCGTGCGGACGGATGTCTCGGTGATACCCATCACGCGGGCAATCTGTTGGTTGCTCATCCCCTCGGCTTGGCTCATCTTCAGGATGGTCATCTGTGCCGAGGGTAGCCCTCGTATGGTGCGGCACAGCCACGCATGGTCTTCGCGCTCCTCCAATGGCTGGTCGGCACGTTGGCTGCCCCCTATCTCCAGCCCCTCAGGCAAGGGCAAGGCTTCGGTCTGTCGTTCCCTCAATCGCGAGAGGCAGAGGTTCCTCACAACCACCGTGGCCAGTGCGTCGGGCGAACGGTAGAGAGTCAGGCGGTCGCGCACAATCCACAGCTTCAGCAGCGCATCCTGCACTGCATCCTCGGCATCCTCCTCGTCGCCCAACATCCGCCTTGCGGCAGACAACAGTGACGGGCGCAGCCTACGCACCCATGTCTCAAACTCTCTAATATCCATTTATAATATAAATAGGTATATCGCCCGAAGCCCCCTTTTCCCTGGTGGCCTTCTGATAGTATGACGCAAAAATAAGCAAAACGTTCCTTCAAAAAGTGATTTTTTTAAAAAAAGTAAGATTCTGCGGCAGAACGAGACGCTTGCCCCTACGATAGGGGGAATGCACTAATCCAAAAATATAGGTGATTTTTCGGATTGTAATCCAAAAAATACTATATAAATTTTGGATTAGACCGTTTTTGCTTTACTTTTGCATCGTCTCAATAAAGGACGTATGATGACGAGATTACCCGAGCCGTGAAAACTGGCTGCAAGATGATGTCTCAAAGATATACATAGCAGCGAAACCTTCTCAAAAGGAGAAAGGGATTTATATCATCAATGGAGAAAAAGTGATATTGAAATGAAAAAGATACTAACCATTATATCTTTCTTGTCCTGTTTTCCTTTGTTTGGAAACGGATTGGTGGCTCAGACCGATTACAGGATGGCCGGCCCCTACGAAGTGGTAGCCCGCGACGGACAGCACCGCCACTCGAAGGGTGGCAGCGAGCGCGACATGCGTGCGGCTTACGACTTGGCGGCGGCAGGTAATGAAACTGCCTCAGTAACCATTATCCATGCCTACGCCACGACGTTGCAACGGCTCGACGGGCACGATGCGCCGCTTTGTGCCATACAGTGCTATGACCTCGTGAGGGCCATGACCCTGATGAAAGCCCATCGCACCACCCAATGGGACGAGATGGTGCGCCGCGCCCTGCTCCCCATGATGGAGAAATTCGAGGCTGACAGCCCCTACGCCAATGGCAACTGGGGTGCCATCGTCAACCGCTTGCGCATGGCATGTGGCATTTATCTGGAGGACACGACCATCTACAATGCGGCACTTGATTACCATTTGACCGCCAATGACAATGGCTCTTTGCCCCACTATATCAGCGAAACAGGGCAATGCCAAGAGACGGGGCGCGACCAGAACCATGCCCAACTGGGCCTTGAAGCTCTTGCGCACATCTGTGAAATGGCGTGGGAGCAAGGCGATGACCTGTGGAGCGCATTGGACAACCGCCTGATGAAGGGATTTGAATACACGGCGCGATACAACCTCGGCCACGACGTTCCCTTTGAGAAGTGGATCGACTGCACGGGCCTCTACAACGATTGGCGTGTGCCCGGCGAGATGGGGCGCGGCCGCCTGTGGGACATCTACGAACTGCCTTATAAACATTATGTGGGAAGAAAAGGGCTGAAGATGCCCTACACCAAGAAAGTGCTTGCCCTGCAAGAAAAGGCTGAAAAGCGAGGAGAGGGACGAGAAACTCGTGCGCCTGGCGTAAAGGAAGGTACAAAGTTACATTCTATAAACACCTATCCCGCCCCCAAGGGAGCACCATTGAAAGCCGATTACGACGTCTTCATCCGTCCGCGCGGTGTAGATGAATGGACAAAGATTGATACCTACATGGCCAAAGTGAATGCACCCATTGGAGACAACAAGCATAAAATCTCTGAAATATCATACGCATTCTTTGACTTCACTGGCGATGTTTATGTGCGCGTGGTGTGCAAGAACAAGAAGTTCAGCCAGGCACGCATCCGCCCAGACTATCGGGGTGTGATAGCCAATGTGCAGAACGACTCTACCGTGCAGTTCCTCCTCTTCCAACCCGAGAATGTGAGTGTGGAGTTTGACGGAAGCATCAC
>CAZDAN010000215.1:0-3423 GCA_964503565.1 uncultured Bacteroides sp. | reverse complement strand
CCACTGAAGTGTATGTGTTGCAGGTTCTGCAACACCTCGGGTACGGGGCTTTCGGCTCCCTTCAGATTGTGCCACAGCAGGGGGATTCCCTCTTGGCTCACCTGCAGGTGGTTCACCGAGGCGCTCACGTGGGCATTCTTCATCGTGTCCGAGGGGAAGTGCAGGGCTACTCTGTCCGTCCTGAGGGCCATCTCGTCGTTGGCCGAATGCAGCTCCAGCGTAGAAAACTCCCATTGCCGATTGTCGCCTCGTATCGAAGCCGACAGGTGGATGGGCTCGTGGAAATGGCGCAAGGCGGGTACGAAGGGGGCCAGGTCGGCCGGTGTCAGATAGCTTTTCCCTTTTGTCCGTCCCCCCATTTGGAAGGGCTGTTCCCTCAGGGTGTCCGTCTCGGTGGGCGAGGGGAAGGTCAGGTGCACGTCATCCAGTCGGATGTGGCTCTTGGGCAAGCGCATGTCGAAATCTTCCAATCGGATGGCCTCGGCATTGGCCAGCAGGTGCATCTGTAATCCCTCCAGGCGGAATCCGCTCCGTTCGGTCAGGTCGAGCCGTTTCACTTGTGCATTGATGGAGTCCTTGCTGAGAGCTTTCAACGACACGGTGGCATTGATGTCGTCCACCGACAGATGATGGGGGTTGAACACACCTGGTGTGTGCGCCTCGGACACTACGTCGTACATCACGTGGCAACGCCTCACCAACAGGCTGTTGATGCGCAGGTCTATCGGTGCGTTCGAAGTCGTGTCCTCCGATGCCAGTGCATCCAACAGGAATTGCGCGTTCATCGGTTCCTTGGGCGTAGGCCGTTCGATGTGGGCATGAAGGCCGAACACCTGTGCCGTGTGGATTGAGATGCGTCCGTGTCGCAACAGGGGCATCCATTCAAATCGGGCCGAGAGGCGGGCTGCTTGCAACAGTTCCTTTCCCTGCCGGTCGGCGATGGCAAGGTCGTCCACAATCAGTCGGTCGGGATAGCCCACGGTGATGTGTCCGATGCCCACACGGGTGTCCAACATTCGGCTCAGCTCCCTTTCAGCTGCCACACTCACATGGTGTTGCACCGAAGGAAGGCTCAGCAGAGTCACCACCAAACCATACACCACCACTAAGGCGATGACCACCACGCGCATTGTTTTCAGAATATTCTTTGCCATTCGACGCGCAAAGATACGAATTATTTCTCTTTTTCCGCCACACTTTCTTGTGTGTAACAAAAATAATTCCGTACTTTGTCGGAAATTTGGATTGGACAATCGGAGAAATTGACTGAATATAAAATAATAAAGAAAAAAAAGCAGATGCTATGAACAGAAAAAAACTCATTTCCCTCATGCTGGCCGCATCGTTGGCCGGTTACGCCCAGCAGGGCGGCATTTCGCAAGAGATGTTGCAACAGATTGCCTCTGCCTACGAAGGCACCCCCACCGACCGCGCCCTCATGAACGCCATTTCGGCCAACGACGTGCGCACCCTTGCACTCAATCAGGAGAACCTGCGTGGCGGACTCGACACCCACTTCAGCCACCGCGTCGATTCCCGAGGAATCACCGACCAGGAGTCGTCGGGCCGTTGCTGGCTCTTCACGGGCTTCAACGTGCTCCGCGCCAAGGCCATGGCTCGCCACGGATGGACATCGTGCGAGTTCTCCCAAGGTTACACCTTCTTTTGGGACCAGTTGGAGAAGTCGAACCTCTTCCTCCAAGGCATCATCGACACCCGCGAACGCCCCCTCACCGACCAGATGGTGGAGTGGCTCCTCAAACACCCCCTGAGCGACGGTGGCACCTACACCGGCGTGGCCGACCTCGTGGCCAAGTATGGCATTGTGCCCTCCGAAGTGATGCCTGAGACATTCAATACCAACAACACCGCGCGCGTCACCTCACTCATCAAGCAGAAACTCCGCGAGTTTGCCCTCCAGTTGCGCGACGCGGAGGGTGGCAAAAAAGAGCTTAAAGCCCTGAAGACCGACATGCTGGGCACCATCTACCGCATGCTCGTGCTCTCGATGGGCGAGCCGGTGAAGGAGTTCACCTGGGCACCCAAGGATGCCAACGGGAAGGCCACAGGCGAGACAAAGACTTACACACCGCAAAGTTTTTACAACGAGTGGATTGGCGAAGACCTCAATGCCGACTACGTGATGCTGATGAACGACCCCAGCCGCGACTATTGGAAGGTGTATGAAATCGACTTCGACCGTCACGTCTATGACGGGCACAACTGGCTCTACGTCAACCTACCCATCGAAGAAATCAAGCAGATGGCCTTGGCAAGCATCAAGGACAGCACCATGATGTACTTCTCGTGCGACGTAGCCAAGCAGCTCAACTCATCGCGTGGCCTGCTCGACATGAAAAACTACGACTACGAATCGCTCTTCGGCATCACCTTCGGCATGGACAAGAAGCAGCGCATTCAGACCTTCGACAGCGGCTCGTCCCATGCCATGACCCTGATGGCCGTAGATGTGGCCGAAGACGGCACGTTCAAGAAGTGGATGGTCGAAAACAGTTGGGGCGCCTCCAGCGGTTATCGTGGCCATCTTATCATGACCGACCAGTGGTTCAACGAGTACATGTTCCGCCTCGTGGTGAACAAGAAGTACGTCCCCGCCAACGTACTCGACGTTCTCCGTCAGAAACCCATCCGCCTGCCCGCCTGGGACCCCATGTTTGCCGAAGAGGAGTGAGCTGAACACATTACTGTTGCCTACTCGTTCACTGCTGCCTGCTCATTGCCCGTATGAGCGGGCATCAGTGGCCGACTGGTATTGCAAAGATACAACATCGAGAGGGGGGTATGCAAATATTTTCCCGACTTTCTTTTTTGACCGTTCGCAACGCGCTGATTTACAGAAGCATTTCTTAGCAAAAATCCATCAAAAGCAAAAAGTGTTTCGAAATGTTAAGGGGGGAGGCACTCCCTATCTCCACGAGTCCAGTGGTTACAGATAGTTACAGTTACAGTTTTTTTTATGCCCTATGTATGGTTTTGCATGATTGTATGCCTGTCCAAAGGTATTATATATATTTATATATATATAAATATATATAATAAAATATATTTACATATTTTACAGTTCCAATCCAAGTATAGGGGGGTATGAGAGGAAAAAATAAACTGTAACTGTAACCAACTGTAACCTGTCTTTTCCTGAAATAAGATTTTTTCTGATTCGTTGGGGAGGGGAGGGCAAATTGCAATCCCGACATGGCAATTCTTTCCATGAAAGGAGATAAAAGGGGGAGGAGAGGGGAATACGGAAATATTTCTCTATTTCCACCCTCTTTTTCTTATGAAAAGAGGAGGTAATCCCAGCTTTTTTAAGTAACTTTGCACCATCAATTGATAAATTCACTTTTTTAAATTTTATATGGCAAACTTAGTAAAGTTACGTAAAGGTTTGGACATCAATCTGAA
>CAZDAN010000214.1:1670-3469 GCA_964503565.1 uncultured Bacteroides sp. | reverse complement strand
ACGCAGGCCATGCATAAGTGCCGCATTCCCTTGGAGAGCGATTCGCTCATCAATGTGGCGGTGGAATACTATGCCAATAGCGACGACCGTCATCGGTGGGCCCTATCCTTATTATATAAAGGGCTGGTGCATAAACAGAACCATCAGGTGGAGCAGGCCGTGGAGGCATTTGTTGGCAGCGAACAGGCGTTTGAGGGTGTGGAAGATAACCAGTACAAGGCGTTGCTGTGTAACCACCATGGGGCCTTGCTGATGAGCCAAGGAGTGTATGAAGAGGCTTTGGATTACTATAAAGGGGCATATCAGTATAATCTATTGGGTGATTCCATACATTATGTGGTCTCTAACTGTGGGCAAATAGCCAATATCTATATAATGATGGATATGCCTGATAGTGCCAAGGCATATTACGAACGTGGCTTGTCGTATGAAGATAAGTTGGGCAATGGAAAGAAGAGGAATTTCTACTTGTTGTTGCAAAACTATGCAACATTTTTGATGAGAAATGACAACTATGCTGAAGCTGAACGTTTGTTGCAGGAATGCCTCACGAATATGACGGATATTCATTACCTCCATACATTGTATGCCGCACTAACCACCCTCTATTACGAGAAAAATGACTATGAAACGGCCTTGACCTACGGCTGGCGCGTAATAGATAGTACCGACAGCCTGACAGTGTGCAGCGGATATTTGCGCCTGTACAAAATATATAAAGATATGGGGCAAATGGATTCGGCACTTTATTACCATAACCTGTACCGTCAATACAACAGCGACATCACCCTGCGGCGACAGACTGCCAAGGTGGCCGCTATACCCTACAAGATGAAGGCGGCGCAGTTGGCCAAAGAGAACAGTGCCTTGACGGGATGGCGGATGTGGCTGGTGGTGGGCCTGCTTGCCATAACGGCACTATGGTGGGGCATATACCGCACCATGCAATGCCGGCATCGCCGTGAACAGCGTGACAAGGAGCAGGAACTGGCGGTGAAAAAGGGGGAACTGGATAGCATAGGCAACAAGTTTGGCAAGACCTCGGCCGAGCTTGGACGGCTGAAGGGGGCATTGACCAACCACACGACAGCTATGGACCGCCTGAAGAAGGAACACCAGACTATTCTGGATGAGCACAAAAGGGAGATTGAAGAGTTGAAAAAGAGCGTGAATGACCTAAAGGATGAGATCCGCAAACTGAAAGAGGACAGCCGTATGGCCCAAAGGCATGAGAATGACCTGAAGCGGACATTGCAGAAGATGGAGAATGACCTGAACAGGAAGACTGCACAATTGACCGCAGCGGAGCATCAGCACGAGATAGACCTGCGGATAGATCGCCTTATGGCTGGTGGGGAATGTAAAAAGGCGGTGGATATGTTATTGGGATTGAGACTGAAACGGAAAGTGGATGTGCGCTATGACATCGAACGGGAAGAGTACCATTACCTGATGATGCAACTGCTGGAACTGGAGAATCCTGTCCTGTACGCCCGATTGGAACAATGCGAACTGGACAAGAAGAAACGGACATTGTGTTGCATGATAGCCTTGGGAATGGATGACATCGACATGATGGTCGAAGCCGTGTGCCTCTCTCCATATACGGTGAAAGATTACTGCAAGGAGTGTCGCGAATTTCTCGACTCCCTCCCCTTCGGGTAGCCTGCGGCCTCCGTAGCATAGAGCTTCCCTAAAACAGTTTTATTCGTATTCGCTAAACAGTAATAATTTCTTGTTCTTGAATGTTTTAGATATGGACAAGCCTCTCTTTATGCAAAACTGACGGTCTCTTGTCA
>CAZDAN010000214.1:0-1570 GCA_964503565.1 uncultured Bacteroides sp. | reverse complement strand
CGCTCAGGATGGCAAGAGACCGTCAATACTTTTACTGTTGCAACGTCTCCAAGAACTCTATTTCTACGATGCGGAGCTCGCTGCGGGTCTTCTCGCCGTCTTTGGCTTTGAAGAGGTCAAGCTCGCCGGCCTTGGGTTCTACTACCTCCACGATTTGTCCGAAGGCATCACCCTCTTGGGCGGCTCCCTTCAGGCGGATGGTGATTTCATCGCTCAGCACGGGGTGCTCGATATTGAGGTGGATGTAGCCTAAGCTCTTGTCAGTGTTTCCTTTCCAGATGAGCTGCTTGCCAGCAAAGATTTCAAGCGGATAGCTGCGTTGGCGCCAGCCGGTGAGCTTCATGCAGATGTCATCTACCGCGGCACGGCGGTTCAGCTTGTAAGTAATCCAGGCGGTGCTGAGGCGACCGTCGTTGCGCCACTCGCTCAGTTCGTTGTCGTCGAAACTGTTGGTGGCACTCTCTTGGTTCACTCCGGCCCGCACGTCCAATATCTGCACGTCCACCTTCTTGTCGGTATATGAGGGAGTGAGCGGAGTCTCACCGCGCTCCAGTCGGCAGGGAAGCAGTTCGCCGGGGAAGTGCTTGCTCAGTCCGTTCACCATCTCCACGGGGGCAGTGGTCCAGCTTTCGGCGGTTGTGCCCAGTCCTTCAGCCTTGGCGGTCAGTGTCACCTTGCCGGCTTCGGTGGTCGAGCGTACCAATACGCGGGTCACGCCACACTCCACGGGCAGCGAAGTGGCAAAAGCATAGTTGTCCGGTCCTTGTGCAATGCCACCGCGCCATTCGGCCGGTCCTTCGAGGGTGAAATCTACCATGTCGTTAGCCAACGGGCAACGGTTACCATCGGCATCCACTACCTCCACTTGTACGATTACGATGTCGTGTCCGTCGGCAAACGTGCCTGCGGGATTTTTCATCTGTGTCAGTTTCAGGTGATGGGGCTTGCCGGCGGTCTTCAAGGCGGCACGGCTCACCTCTTTGCCTGCTTCGTCGTATGAAACGGCTTCAATGGTGCCCGGCTTCCATTGGATGCTGTCAAATGTATAGAGGAAACGGTAATCCTGACGGCCGAATCCTTGTGACTGGCCGTTGATGAGGAGTTCCACCTTGTCGCCTGTGGAGACTACATAGACGGGTTTGGTGACGGTGGGTTCATAATTCCAGTGTCCCACAATGTGCGAGCCGTGTTCTTCGATATCTACCCAACCGTTCCACATTACCTTGTGGGCAAAGTATCCGTCTTTGGGAATACGCAGGGGGTCAACAACGCCGCTGCGGCGGTAGTTCTCCACACCACGGAAGTGGGTCTGTGTGTCGCTGAAGATAATCTTGGCTCCGCCCGAGTTCACGCGGCGGCCCATGCCGGGACGTTCGCGCCAGTAGTCGTACCAGCGGCGCACCCATTCTACGGTCAGCTGATCCTGATTCTGGTTATAGGCGCTGGCATCCTTCTTAGGAGCGCTGGTGTTTGTCACGGTCGAGTGGTAACCGGTGTTGCCGTCGCCATGCTTGTGGTAGGGGTAGCTGTAGTCGTCCCAGTACTTGCGCAGTCCCTCATCGCGGCAATA
>CAZDAN010000213.1:0-3473 GCA_964503565.1 uncultured Bacteroides sp. | reverse complement strand
GCTCATCGGCACTGAGGATAGTCATGAATTGGGTGAGCACATACCCCACCACGTCGTCCTTGTGACCTTGATAAGCGTCGATTACCTGCTGCTTGAAGCGGGGCACCCACTCGTTTTCGTACACCGAGTTCCACTCCTCTTTGCTTCCTTCGAAGGCTTCGTAAGCCTTGTAATAAGCCGAGTTCACGCTATCCATCAGAGCTGTGACGCGGGTAAGCTCGTCGTTCAAGGGAGTACCCGAAGTGTTGCCGTCGGCATCAATGGCCACCTTGCCATTTTCCAAAGCGAACACGGCCAGTGAATTGCGTCCATTGGTGGAAACGCCAGCCACCAAAGCGGTATCGGCCTTTCCGGCAAAAGTGTAAGCAACGCCGTCAACAACAGCGCTATCCACCACATTTCCTTTATCAATATCCATCAGATATACCGTCTTTCCATTCATGGTTGAATCAGGAAGAATACCCTCTACGGTGTAGCCAGCAGGAGCTGAAGAACAAGCGGCAAACATGGCAACCATGCCAAGTGCGCCAAGTGAAAACAAATTCTTTTTCATAATCTTATGGGTTTATTTAATTAGTTTTTTATCGTTTATCTTCTGAAACCGGGCATACCTGGCATCTTCGGCATCTTGCCCATCATCTTACCCATACCGGGGCCGGTAATCATCTTCATCATCTTGCGCGTCTGGTCGAACTGCTTGATAAGACGGTTCACCTCCTGAATGTCCGTACCGCTACCTTTGGCTATACGGTTGCGACGGCTTCCGTTCAGGATTTCGGGATTGGTACGCTCCTTCGGTGTCATGGAGTAGATGATGGCTTCGATACTCTTGAACGCATCGTCGTCGATATCGATATCCTTGATGGCTTTGCCCACACCGGGAATCATGGCCGCCAAATCCTTGATGTTACCCATCTTCTTTATCTGCTGAATCTGTCCGAGGAAGTCGTTGAAGTCAAACTGGTTCTTCTGAATCTTCTTCTGAAGGCGCTTGGCCTCCTCTTCGTCGAACTGCTCCTGAGCACGCTCAACCAACGATACGATGTCACCCATACCCAAGATGCGGTCGGCCATACGCGAGGGGTGGAACTGGTCGATGGCTTCCATCTTCTCGCCCGTACCGACAAACTTGATGGGCTTGTTCACCACCGTGCGGATGCTGAGAGCCGCACCACCACGGGTGTCACCATCGAGTTTGGTAAGGACAACGCCGTCGAAATCGAGCCGTTCGTTGAACTCCTTGGCGGTGTTCACGGCATCCTGGCCCGTCATGGAGTCAACCACGAAAAGGGTTTCTGAAGGATTGATGGCACTCTTGATAGCGGCAATCTCTTGCATCATCTGCTCGTCGATGGCCAGACGACCGGCGGTATCGACGATAACCACATCGTATCCCTTCGCCTTCGCCTCGCGGATGGCATTTTGTGCAATCTCCACCGGATTCTTGTTTTCCAGTTCCATATAGACGGGCACACCTATCTGCTCGCCAAGCACGCGCAACTGCTCGATAGCGGCCGGACGATAGACGTCACACGCGGTCAACAGGGGGCGACGGTTCTTCTTCGTCTTCAGCATCAAGGCCAATTTGCCCGAGAAGGTTGTCTTACCCGAACCCTGAAGACCCGACATCAGGATGACGGCCGGCTGTCCCGTCTGCCCTTTCACGTTGATTTCGGCCGTTTCGCCACCCATCAACAGAGCCAGTTCATCGTGTACAATCTTCACCATCAGCTGGCTGGGCTTCACGGCGGTGAGCACATTCTGTCCCAAGGCTTTCTGCTTCACCGTGTCGGTAAAGTTCTTGGCCACTTTATAGTTGACGTCGGCATCAAGCAATGCCTTACGCACATCTTTCAAGGTTTCTGATACGTTGACTTCGGTGATTTTACCCTCACCCTTCAGGATTTTGAACGACCGTTCGAGCCGTTCGCTAAGATTCTCAAACAACATACTGTCTTATCTAATTTCTAATTCTATTAAATTCTATCAATCCTATAAACAAGTTTCTTTCAGGCAGGCATCTGCCCACCTTATTATATTATATACAGATTTGAAGGCGCAAAAGTACGAAAAAAATGCGAAACGGACAAAAATAGAGTGATATATCCACAAGCAAGGCTCCCATTTCGCCCTTCGCCGTCTCTGTCGGCCGAATTTTTATCTGAGACGCATCAAAATCTATCAGGTGTCCGAGGAAATTCTGTCAGCTGACAGCCTGCAATGCATCAGCTGACAGATTTCCATCGGACACCTGATAGATTTTCATCGGATATGCCTTAGTTCCCCAAACAGCCGTCACGACAGAATAGTTTTAACTGAAACGACAGAAAAGAATGCACAAAAGAGCAAGTTTTGTGCAAATTGTTATTTAAATTGGAATATATGTTGTATCTTTGCCGCCGATTTTTAACAAAACTTTATAGAAATGCATAAAAAACTGTTAATCGGTGCTGCGGCACTTATCGTTTCAAGTTCAACTTTTGCAGGAGGAATCCTGACGAACACCAACCAGAATGCAACCTTCCTGCGCAATCCGGCGCGCGATGCAGTCATCGCCATCGACGGAGTGTACACCAACCCCGCAGGTATCGCTTTCCTTCCCGAAGGCTTCCACTTCTCGCTGAGCTGGCAGGCAGCCTGGCAGAAGCGTGAGATTACTTCCACTTTCCCCTATTACGGCTTAAACACCTCAACTTTGGGTGTAACTACAAAGAAATTTGTGGGTAAAGCCAAAGCCCCCGTCATCCCCTCTTTCCAAGCTGCCTACGTATTCAACGACAAGTGGTCAATCTCTGCCCAGTTTGCCATTGGCGGTGGAGGTGGCAAGTGTGAATTCGATGACGGTCTGCCAATGTTTGAAAAACTTATGGGAAGTAAGATATTGGACAGAGGTGCACAGAATTACAGCTTCACTCAGAATCTGACAGGCGAACAATATTTTTATGCACTCCAAGTGGGAGGAACCTACAAAGTTACAGACAAAGTTTCTGTCTTCGGAGGTTTGCGTGGTGTGCTGGCCAATTGCAGCTACGAGGGTGCCATCCGCGACATCAAAGCCGGAGGTGCTGACGCTGCATACTATTTGGGACAGGCCGAACAGGCTTTGGCTGGTGCAGCCCAATACGAACAACTCGGAATGACTGCCGAAGCTGCCGGATTAAGACAACAGGCTGCTCAGGCAAAAGCTGGAGCAGCAATGCTCAGCGACTATGTACTCGACTGTTCACAAGAAGGATTCGGTATTACCCCCATCATTGGTGTGGATGTGAACCTTGGCAAACTGAACTTGGCTGCCAAATACGAGTTCCGCACCAAAATAAATTTAGAGAACGACGCCAACAACAGTGACAATCTGGTTGCTATGGCAGAGAATTATCCTACATTCAGATCGTATCTGCATGGCGAAGAAGTCCGCTCCGACATCCCTGCCCTGCTGACGATAGGTGCACAATACTCCATCCTGCCCTCCCTGC
>CAZDAN010000212.1:0-3485 GCA_964503565.1 uncultured Bacteroides sp. | reverse complement strand
AGAAAGTGGTATCTAAGGCATTCAAGGTGTTCGATGCCAAACTGTGGAGCCCCGACACTCCCGAATTGCACCAGGCCGAACTCACCATCCAAGAAGGCAAACGCAACCAACAGCTGGAACTAGACGCCATCACACAGCCTTTCGGCATCCGTAAGGTAGAATACAGCGCCGAAAAAGGTCTTTTGCTCAACGGCAAGCCCATCGAACTGAACGGCGGATGTCTGCACCACGACAACGGCCCGTTGGGCGCAGCTTCGTATGACCGTGCCGAAGAGCGCAAAGTGGAACTGATGAAGGCAGCCGGATTCAATGCCGCACGCACGGCACACAATCCTCCCTCGCCCGCTTTCCTCGATGCGTGCGACCGGTTGGGAATGCTCGTCATCGATGAGTCGTTCGACGGATGGCGCGACAGCAAGACACCGCACGACTACTCCACCCTGTTCGACGAGTGGTGGGCACGCGACGTGGATGCCATGGTGCTGCGCGACCGCAACCACCCGAGCATCATCTGCTGGAGCATCGGCAACGAGGTCATCGAACGCAAGAAGATTGAGGTGGTGACCACCGCCAAGAAGTTGGCCGACCGCATCCGACTGAACGACCCCACACGCCCCGTCACCTCGGCTCTCGCAGCGTGGGACAGCGATTGGGAAATCTATGACCCGCTGGCGGCGGAGCACGACATTGTGGGCTACAACTACATGATTCACAAGGCCGAGAGCGACCATGCCCGTGTGCCCGACCGTGTGATGTGGCAGACGGAGTCCTATCCGCGCGATGCCTTCAGCAACTGGGCAAAGGTGGTGGACCATCCTTACATCATCGGCGACTTCGTGTGGACTTCCATCGATTACCTCGGAGAATCGGGAATCGGACGCTATTATTATAAAGGTGAAAGCGAGGGCGAGCACTACCACCGCGACCAGTTCCCCTGGCACGGAGCCTACTGTGGCGACATCGACCTGACGGGCTGGCGCAAACCCATCTCGCACTACCGCAATCTGCTTCACACGGGCAACGAGAAACTCTATATGGCCGTGCGCGAACCGAACGGATACTGGGGCGAAATCAAGGAGACGCAGTGGAGCGTATGGCCCACATGGGAGAGCTGGAACTGGCCGAGCCACGAGGGCAAGGACATCGAAGTGGAAGTCTATTCACGCTATCCGCGCATCCGCCTCTACCTGGATGACCAGTTGGTGGCTGAGCGTCCCACCACGCGCAAGGAAGAGTTCAAGTCCTTCATCTCCGTGCCTTACCAACCGGGAACCCTGCGCTGCGTAGGCATCAAGGAAGATGGCACCGAGGGCGAAACTGTCACCCTCAGCACAGCAGGCGAAGTGAAGAACATTGTCCTTACCCCCGACCGCACGGTGCTGGATGCCGACGGACAAGACCTCTGCTATGTGACCGTGGAACTGACCGACAGTGAAGGCCGACGCTGCCCGAATGCCGAGAACGAACTGACCTTCTACCTCAAAGGAGCTGGCGAAATCATTGCCGTAGATAATGCGCTGCTGAAGGACACCACCCCCTACACCTCGCTGACCCGCAAAGCGTGGAAGGGCCGCGCCATGGTGGTCATCAAAACCAACAGACATGCCGGAAACATCACGCTACGTGCCATTTCACCGGGCCTGAAAGATACCGTTCTGAAAGTGAAAAGCAAATAAAAAACTCCATATTTAATTTTTAGGCACGGATTACACAGATTACACGGATAACTTATAAATAAGTAAAGCATAAAACCGTGTTAATCCGTGAAATCCGTGCCTGAATTATTTATGGCACCATTATTAATTCCTCACCGTCAAGTTGGTGCCGGTATTCGTCTTGATGGAGTACACCTTATAGGTCTTCAGCCGTTTCTTTCCCTCGCCCTGCTTGGGGAAACCGGTGTCGAGGTCGTAGACCGTGCCACACTTGGGGCACTTCCCCTCACGAACGGTGTTGATGGTCAGGTGGGAGATAACCAGGTCTTCAGCCTCCACGGGACAGGCACGGTCGTAGGCGGCATAGGGACTGCTGACGTCCATACTGATGGTGGGATAGCCGATGATGAGTCCGCCGAAGCCGAGGAAGACACCCTGCTTTCCGTCGGTGTAGGAGGGCTGGCCGGGATAGTCCACCACGTAGGCCGACCCCTTCTTGGTGACGGTAAGGAACTGCCCGGGTGTGGTGATGAAGCTGTAAGGGGTCTGTTGCAGGCTGCACGTGAAGCGTACTTCGGTGCGGGGAAAGTCGTCGTAGGCCTCTTCGCACGAGGTGCAGAAGAAGGACAGGACGACCACTATGCCAAGGATTCTTTGAAGCATTGCTTTGTTTGTTTTTTAGGTGTATGTTCCTTTCTTGTTATTTTCTAAGGTCTCTTGTCATTCTGAGTGCAACGAAGAATCTGTAAACATCAGCAGGAATAAAGCACACGCTATCAGATTCTTCGCTGCGCTCAGAATGACAGAGATTATTTGGGATAGCGACTATTCAGAACACAATATTCCATCTATCGCCTCCAGTTCTTCGGATGTAAAGTCGAGGCGGTTTATTGTCTGCAAGTTGTCGTTCAGCTGGCGGACGGAACTTGCACCGATGATGACAGAAGTTACCCGTTCGTCGCGAAGTACCCATGCCAAGGCCATCTGGGCGAGGCTCTGTCCGCGTTCGGCGGCCATGTCGTTCAACCGGCTGATAATGGCCAGCTTCTCGGGCGTAATCTGTTCGGCCTTCAGGAAGACACCGCGTGTGGCGCGCGAGTGTTCGGGGATGCCGTTCAGATACTTGTTGGTGAGCAACCCCTGTGCCAAGGGCGAGAAGGCGATGAAGCCCGACCCCTCTTGAGCAGCCAGCGCAATGCTCTCCTGTTCGGGCGTGCGCTCAAACATGCTGTAGCGATACTGGCTGATGAGGCAGGGCACACTGGCTGCACGTAGCAGGTCGTACATCTGCTTGGCCTGTGCGGGCGGATATTTCGAGATGCCCACGTAGAGCGCCTTGCCTGCGCGCACCATGTCGATGAGCGCCTGCGCCGTCTCCTCCACGGGGGTGAAGCCGTCGTAGCGATGAGAGTAAAAGATGTCGAAGTATTCCAACCCTGTGCGTTTCAAACTCTGGTCGAGGCTGGCCATCAGATTCTTGCGCGACGAACCGTCGCCATACGGGCCGGGCCACATGAGGTGTCCGGCTTTGGAGGAGACAATGATTTCATCGCGGTGGGCACTCAAGTGTTTACGGAAAATGCGTCCGAAGTTCACCTCGGCCGAACCGGGCGAGGGGCCATAGTTGTTGGCCAGGTCGAAGTGGGTGATGCCGTTGTCAAAGGCGCACAGAATCATGTCGGTGGCCACGTCGAAATCATCCACGTCGCCAAAGTTGTGCCACAGGCCCAGCGACAGACGGGGCAACAGCAGGCCGCTCTGTCCGCATCGGGCATACTTCATCCGCTCGTAGCGGTCGGGATGGGGTTGGTAGTTCATATCTTACTTATT
>CAZDAN010000211.1:0-3496 GCA_964503565.1 uncultured Bacteroides sp. | reverse complement strand
AGTTAAGAATTAAAAGTTAAAAGTTAAAAATTAAAAATTAAAGGTTGAAGTAGAGGCTGCATAAATTGTCTTTTGGAGCTGAAGAGACGGACTATGGAAGTCAGCAGCTTGACTATGGAAGTGCAGGCATGGATTATGGAAATCCATCATTCTGTTCACATGATTGCTCTTCTTCTGAACAGTTAACTCCGTTCGCGAACCGTGTTTGTTTGGTTCGCAAACGGAGTTAACACTTATGTTTTCCACAAAAAAAAGAGGAAAAAACACCTCCACACTGTTACAAACCCCACCCTTCGTCGTTTACCCTTATGGAAGCGACAAACTGACGCACACCAACGAAAGTGAAGAACTACCCATGAGCGAAGAACATCTGACATCCGTCTTTACCCGTATGCGGAAACGGCTACAACGGTTGGCCATGCAATTCCTACCCAGCGAGGAGGATGCCGACGATGCCCTGCAAGAGGCTTTCTGCCGCTTGTGGCCAAGGGCAGATGCGCTCACAAATGCCGAGCAGGCCGAGGCGGCAACCACCCTGACGGTGCGCAACCTGTGCATCGACGAGGCACGCCGACGGAACCGACGCCCCACCCTGGAGCTGATGCCCGAACGCGACGAGGCCGACGAACCGGAGCCTTCGCCACAAGAAGCCATGGAGAGGGAAGAGCAGTTTGCCCTGATTGAAGAAATCCTGCACCAACGGCTGACACCCCTCCAACAACAGGTGTTGAAGATGAAGGAGTACGAGGAGATGAGCTACGAAGAGATTGCCACCCGATTGGGCATGGAGCAGACGGCCGTGAGGATGAACCTCTCACGAGCCCGAAAGCAACTGAGAGAAGAATTTAGAAAAAGAACATCATAAAAAGAAGACCATCATGACGAAAGAAGACAACCGCTATTGGCACGACTTGGCCCGCCGATATTTCGAGGCTGAGACGACCGACGAGGAGGAACGGACACTGAAGCGTTTTGCCGTCTCGCCCGAGGCTGACGGAGCCGAATGGGACGAGCTGCGTGCCGTGATGGGCTATGCCGCCATGGGCAGACGGGTACACGGAGGTACGGACAAGAAGGCTCCCGTCCGCCAACTGACACACCGCACACGCATAGCGGTGGCCGCGGCCATCGTAGCAGGCCTGGTGGCAATCCCCGCCATCCGTTGGATGACGACACAGAAGGCGGAAAGTCAGGACATCTGCATCGCCTACGTCAACGGCAACCGCGTGACCGACCCCACCCAAGTGATGCAAGCCATGCACCGCGCCATGGCACACGTGCAACAGGTGGAGCCTATGGCAACCGTTGAGGAGCAATTGGGAAACATGTTTGAACTGATGAAGGAATAAAGACATTGAGCATTATGAAACGACTGAAAACCATACTGATTATTCTCGCGTTGGGCGCACTGCCGACTTTAGCACAGAAGAACCTGAAAATAGACCGGGTGTTCGAACACAACTACATCGAACGGCACAAAGCCACAGAAGTGATGGTGCAGGGACGGGAACTGAAGCCCTACAACCTGACCCTCTTCCGTAGTGTAACCTTCAACGACGGACAGACCCTGTCGGCACAAGTCGAACAGTGGGTAGAAACGGACAGTCGCGAGGCTTACGACAAGGAGGTGGGACGAGTAAAAGGACGACTCTACTACGGATTCTTCTGCCTGCCTGCCCACAAGGGAAAGCTGCGCTACCTGTTCTACCGCAACGCAGCCCTGCAACCGGATGGGCGCGACAAGAGCCTGAGCTTGGTGTATATGGAGGGCAATGCCACACTGGAGGAATTGAAAAAGATGTTCAAGTAAAAAAAATAAAAAAGCACATAAGACTATGAAGAAAAAGATTCATGTACTGGTTGCACTCACACTGATGGCAACCACGGCCTTTGCCCAACAAGAGGGCACAAAGGAGACATTCCTGCAACCCAATGAAGTGATTATCGAAAGTTCAAGTGACTCGATGAGCGTCACCATCAAGGGACGACAAGGTGAACCCAACTTTGAATATTCACACACCGTCATGCTGGCGCAGGACGAGGTGGCGGTGACGCGCGAACGGCGTGCCGACATCCAGTTCTCCATCCCCTTTGGAAAAAAGAAAGAGAAAAAGAACCGCAACAACCATCCACGAATTGATGCCACCATGCGCGGCTTCGGCGTAGGCTTCGTAGATGCACTGGAGGCACCGGAGGGGATGAATGTCGATATGGGTGCATCGTACGAACTGATGGCCCCCTCCATCTTCGAGTGGGCTTGGTATCCCGGCCGCTCGTCATTCAACCTCTCCATCGGCATCGGCCTCAACTGGAAGAACTTCCGCATGACCGACCGCAACCGTTTTATCCCCGAAGGGAACGACATTGTCATCGGGGCCTATCCCGAAGGAGCCGCCATCGAGTTCTCGCGCCTGAAGGTGTTCAGTTGGATGGTACCCATGCTGATGAGCTACGAACTCAACGACTGGTTGGAGTTGCGCCTCGGCCCCGTGGTGAACATCAACACCCACGCCAGCCTGAAGACCCGCTACAGCCTTGAAGGGAAAGGCAAAAAGGAAACCCACAACCTGCAACACTACAACCGCCTGACCGTGGACCTGATGGGCGCCGTCTGCATCAAAGGCTTAGGCTTCTACGTGAAGTACTCGCCCTGCGATGTGCTCGACGTTGACTATGCCCCCAGTTTCAAAGGCATCTCCTCGGGCCTCATCCTCGGCTTCTAAAGGAAAGGGATCGAGCATTAAGAACATTAAGATTAAATAAATGTACGCGCGCAACAGAGCCAAGGTCGTCGGGATGACGTGCCTTGGCTCTGTTTGTGTGCATCAATAGTTGAGCCCGAATCATAGCGCATCAATGAATTGGTTTTCGGTGCAAAGAGATACATTTTTCCCTCATTGAGGGATAAAATGGTCTATTTTCGTCCCTCAATAAGGGAAAAAGAAATCTTCCTCCCTACTTCATTATCGTCTCCACCGGGCGCTCTTTGGCGGCACGCCAGCTCTGGATGGTGACGGTGAGACAGACGACGAGCGCCACGATAAGGAAGGCTACGCCGAAGAGCCACCAATGTACAGGTGTGCGGTAAGCAAAGGACTCAATCCACCGCCCGTACAACGAATAGGCCACGGGGGCGGCCACGATGAAGCAGACCGCCAGGATGCGGAGGTACTGCATGTTGAACATCCCAAGAATACCCCGCGTCGTGGCACCGAACACCTTGCGGATGCCAATCTCCTTGCGCTTGGCTCGTGTCTCGAACAGCACGAGGCCGAAGACACCGATGAGGGGAATTACCAAAGAGATGACGGAGACGAGCATCAGGAGTTTCAGTTGTTTCATCTCTTCGGCATAAGTCTGGCCGGCAATAGAACCACTGGAAGAAATCTCCCACTCAAAGGCACCATCGCTGACCTTGCCGAAAACATTATCGGCAAAACGGCTCACTTCGGTTTTCTTGTCGGGCGAGGTCAGCCGGACTATACAGTTGCCTCCC
>CAZDAN010000210.1:0-3529 GCA_964503565.1 uncultured Bacteroides sp. | reverse complement strand
TGCCTGTTTTATGCGCGCGACTTCAGCGGAGCGGCCCAAGCCTATGCCGAAGCCACAGCCACTGACCCTTCGCAAGGCGACTATGCCCTCTACCAACAGGCCTTCGTACAGGGATTGCAAAAGGACTATCAAGGCAAAGTAGCCATCCTCAACCGGATGATTGACCGTTTTCCCCGCTCCAACTATGTAGACGATGCCTTCTATGAACAGGGACGCGCCTATGTACTAATGGAGCAAAACGCCCAAGCCATCGCTTCGTTCAAGGAACTGACACAACGTTTCCCCGAAAGTGCATTGGCTCGCAAGGCTGCCAGTGAGATTGGTATGCTCTACTATCAGGACGACCATTACAACGAGGCCATTGCAGCCTATAAGCAGGTAATTGAAAAATACCCGGGAAGCGAAGAAGCGCGATTGGCACAGCGCGATCTGAAGAACATCTACATCGAACTGAACCGCGTGGACGATTATGCAGCATACGCCGCCTCCAAAAAGGAAAGTATCCGATTCGACACCAACGAACGCGATTCGCTCACCTACTTGGCTGCCGAAAAGGTGTATATGCGCGGTAATATACAGGAAGCGGAGAAGAGCATGGCAGCCTACTTGCAAAGTTTCCCCGAAGGTGCCTACCGGCTGAATGCCCACTACTACTTAGGCGTGGCAGCGTATGAAAAGAAGGATGCCGCCACAGCTCTCACCCACTTTGACAAGGTCTTGGAATATCCCCACAACAAATACTCAGAAGAGGCTATGACAATGGCTGCCGAGCTGACCTATAACAACAAGGACTATGCCCGTACCATGACACTCTACAAACTGCTGCGTGGCAAAACAGCTTCGACCGAACGTCTGCTGATGGCACGCACAGGCATCTTGCGCTCGGCCCATTTGTTAGGCGAAGATGCAGAAGTGATTGCAACGGCGACTGAGTTATTAGACGACACCAAGACTTCGCCCGAACTGGCCAACGAGGCACGATACTACCGTAGCCATGCAGCCGCCAAGCAAGGCAATCGCGAATTGGCAGGAAAAGATTTGGAGATACTTGCCAAAGACACTCGCCATATCTACGGAGCCGAAGCCAAATACCGCTTGGCAGAAATGCACTATACAGCCAAGAATTATACCGAAGCCGAAAAGGTTTTGTTGAACTACATAGAAGTAAGCACTCCACATGCCTATTGGCTGGCACGCAGCTTCGTGTTACTCTCCGACGTATATTTGCAAACAGGACGCGAAATTGAAGCCAAGCAATATCTGCTGTCACTGAAGCAGAACTACACGGCCAATGACGACATTGCCGGGATGATTGAAAGCAGGTTATCCAAAATGGAGAATTGAAAAGAGTGTTAAGATTTAGACGATTAGAACGTATGAAGAAGTCATATATGTTATTGGGTGCCTTAATAGGATGCGGCACCATACAGGCACAAGAACCGGAAAAAGGAAATTCCCAATTAGACCGTACTGTGGTAGTGGAGAATATCTACAACCCCGACATCATGAACGCCCAAAAGATAAACATCATGCCCACATTAGAGGAACCACAAACGGACAAGAAACAGATTGAATATGCCACCTCATCCAAGCCTTCCAACAGATTCGGATTTGAACCGATGGCCCAATTGGATGCCTCTCCCCGGCAAGCTCATATCCCAAACGGGTATCTGAGACTGGGATATGGCATGAATGGCAATGCCGACGGACGCCTGAATTACCGCTTCAACTTGGGCAAGCGCGATGTACTGAATGCCCATCTGACCTTCCGTGGCATGGAGGGAAGCATCGATTTGCCTGAAACAATAGGACTGACTGAAGAGTGGAACGCCCGCACCTATCGTACCCAAGGAGGTATTGATTGGACACACCGGTTCAATCCGTTTACCCTCTTTGTAGAAGCCAATGCCGAAAATCAGGTATTCAACTACATGAACTTCTACCAATGGGCCGACAACACACATCAGCACAACATCCTGGGGAGCTTCAAAGCATCCATAAAAAGTAATGACCACGATGCCGACATCCGTTACCAAGCCGGTACAGGAGTACTCTATGCCAATCAGAAATATGCATTCGGCTACTATGACGAGAACAATAACGAACCTTACACCGAATTACTTATCAGAAGCCATGCCCAAGTGACGGGAGACATCAACGAACGCACCAGCGTGAGCATTGCAGCACAAATGGACAACCTCATTGCCAATCCGGGAGGAGCATATAACAAGACAAGTCACACTTCACTGCAACTGAACCCCTACCTCAGCAGCGAAGGAAAACGGTGGAAAGCCCGTATAGGTGCACATATCGACCCTGTATTCACCGAAGGGAACACCGATTTCTCGTTGGCTCCTGACCTTTATGGCGAATACACTTTTACCCAACGATACACACTCTATCTGCAAGCCGACGGCGGACGCAAACTGAATGATTTCCGTACCATCAACAGCTTCGACCCGTATGCCGAGTTTCCCGTCTATCACAATGGAGTACAGGGAGAAGGATACTATCTGCCCCAATACACCTTCCACCAATTGGACGGCCGCCTCGGATTCAAAGCTACCCCCATCAATGAGCTGGCCCTACACCTCTATGGCGGTTATCGGATAACAGAAGAGCAATTATTCTCCACTTATCTGACCGACTATAGCCACGAACGGCTCTGCTATCTGATGCAAGACGATGCCAACGTGCTCTATGCCGGTGCATCAGCCCAATACACATGGAAGGACATACTTACCACCCGGGCCGAAGTTGAATGGAACAAGTGGGATAGTGATTTGATGGACACTTACACGACACTGACTCCTGAACTCACCCTTCGCTGGACAGCCAACATTCATGCCATAGACCGAATGAACATCGGACTCAGCTACCAATATGAACAGCGTTGCAAGGATTTCAGTGACAACCGGCCCAAAGCAGTAAACAACCTTGGCCTTACCGCCAGTTACCGTCTCTTTGATTGGCTTAC
Organism: uncultured Bacteroides sp.; assembly: GCA_964503565.1. Classification (GTDB taxonomy): domain Bacteria; phylum Bacteroidota; class Bacteroidia; order Bacteroidales; family Bacteroidaceae; genus Phocaeicola_A. The sequence goes on along the minus strand of CAZDAN010000210.1, from coordinate 552 downwards.
CCTCTATGCCCAAGGAGATAATTTGTTGAACCAGAAGTACTATCAACACATCATGCAACCGGCCCAAGGACTCCATTTCTTAGGCGGTGCCGTATTGGAATTTTAAGTAATAAAGTGCAAAAATACAATAAACTTTTTAGGCGCAAATGACACACAGATAAAGAATCCGCGTCATTTGCGCCTAAATATATCATCTGACCTCCTCAAACTCCACGTATTCACCTTCATCTTCATCTATGACTTTCTTATTTTTGGGAGGTGCAGTAGAGGAAGTTTGCTGTTTTGAATCTGATTGGCGACCGTTGGCAGAAGAGTCACCGGCAGCATATTGACGACTATCCCAACGGGACGGAGCACCCAACCCGAACATGCGCAGGATGCCACGCACCAACGTGACACCAATTCCCAATACTATCAGAAGAAGTATGATTGGCAATATAATAAATATCAATCCGAATATTCCCACAATCTTTCAGTTTACAATTATTCTATACCCACTATACTACAAGTAGCGTGCCAAACTGCCATTTTGACACATTCATTTAAGATTGA
>CAZDAN010000209.1:0-3533 GCA_964503565.1 uncultured Bacteroides sp. | reverse complement strand
GTCTTTGCCTTCTCCTCCTTTTGGACCATCAAAGAGGTGTTTGACCAAGAAAAACGGGTGCAGAAGGGATGGTTCCCCAAGAACCCGAAAAGAAAGTAAGGGGGGGGAGGAAGAACCTATCGTGGGCGTATTAGAACTCTTACGGTCTCTGTCATTCTTCGCTGCGCTCAGAATGACAGAGACCGTAAGGAAACGATAAGAGTGCACCTACACATGCCCCCGTAAAACGTAGCTTAATCAATATTAGAAATCAGCATCTTAGCCATGAACAGTTCTTACGACATCGATTCTATCTGCGGAGAGATACATAAAACTTTCCCGCCACACAAGGAGAGACCAACAATAGGCATTACCGGCAACTTCAACGAAGGGAGTTGTGCTGTAGCCGACGGCTACATCCGCTCGGTGTTGGCCGCTGGAGGCACGCCGCTGATTATCCCCCCGTATGAAGAAAAGGATGCTTTATTGAGTACCCTCGAGCGTATCGACGGTCTGCTCTTAACAGGCGGAGGCGACATCAACCCCCTCTTTTTAAACGAGGAACCGGTGACGCAATTGGGCAGCATCAACCATCGGCGCGACCGGCAGGAGTTGCTGATGACCCGTCTGGCAGCCAATCGGCAAATCCCTATCCTGGGCATTTGCCGGGGCATACAGATAATGACCGCCGCACTGGGCGGAAAGCTCTATCAGGACATCCACTCGCAACACCCCACGCCTTGCATCAAGCACGACCAGACCTTGGACAGAAGCTACCCCTCACACACGGTGGAGGTGGAGGACGGTAGTCTGCTCAACCGCATCTTCGAGGGGGCAGAAAGACTGAACGTGAACAGTTTTCACCACCAGGCGGTGAAGGAACCGGCACCGGGATTCAAGGTCTGTGCCCGCGCCACAGACGGCATCATCGAGGCGGTGGAATCAACTGAATACAAATCGATGTTGGGCGTGCAATGGCATCCCGAGTGCATGATTCTCTGTGGCGACGAGTCGATGCTCCCGCTCTTCCGTTGGCTGACAGGCGAGGCAACCTCTTACCACGAGACACGAAAGCTGCACCAGCGCATCCTCACGCTGGATTCGCATTGCGACACACCGATGTTCTTCGACCAACACATCGAGTTTCACACCCGCGACCCGAAGATATTGGTCGATTTGCATAAGATGACCGAAGGCGGACTGGATGCCACCATCATGGTGGCCTACCTGAAGCAGCTGGAGCGCGACGACGAATCACTGCTTGCCGCCACGGCCAAAGCGAATCGTATATTAGATGAGATAGAGGCAATGGTGGCACACAACTGCACCGCCATCGAAATTGCCCGCACACCCGACGACCTCTACCGCCACAAGGCGGAGGGGAAGAAGTCCATCATGCTGGGCATCGAAAACGGCTATGCCATCGGTAAGGACGTGTCGCTCGTCGAGCACTTCCGCCGCCGTGGTGTGGTGTATATGACCCTCTGCCACAATGGCGACAACGACCTGTGCGACTCGGCTCGCGGCAACGGCGAGCACGGCGGCATCAGCACCTTGGGCGAACAGGTGATACACGAAATGAACCGCACAGGCATGATGGTGGATCTTTCTCATGCGGCAGAGAAAAGTTTCTACGATGCACTGGAGATGAGCCGCACACCCATCGTCTGCTCCCACTCGTCGAGCCGCACCCTGTGCAATCATCCGCGCAACCTGACGGATGACCAACTGCGTGCCTTGGCGGCTCGTGGTGGTGTGGCACAAGTGACGCTTTATAGTGGATTCCTGCGTGAAGATGCACCCGCCACCATACGCGATGCAGTGGAGCACCTCAACCACATGGTCAACATCATGGGGGTAGAGCACGTGGGCATCGGCACCGACTTCGACGGCGACGGAGGCATCATCGGTTGTGCCTCGGCTTCGGAGCTTATCAACTTCACCCGCCAACTCCTCCGCGAGCGCTATAGCGAAGCAGACATCCGCGGCATCTGGGGAGAGAACTTCCTGCGGGTGATGAGGGAGGTGCAAAACACCTTTTAAGAATAAAGGAATCAGGAATGCAGAAATAATGCAACATCATGCCGTCTCTGTCATCCTGAGGGAACCGAAGGATCTGTAAACGTCAACAAAAAGCAATTCAATGCTCATCGACATCCACGCCCACCTCGCCCCTGAAAAGTTGGACGGCCGATCCATCATCAGTCTCTCCGTTGGCGATGAGGACTTCTCTTCGTCGTTCGAGGTGTGCCGGTCATCGGGCGTCCCCCTCAGCATCGGCCTCCATCCGTGGCACGTGGACGAGGGAAGAACAGCTCAGGCCTGTTGCGCCCTCATCCCATGGCTAAGCCTGCCTCAGGTCGTGGCCATAGGCGAAGCAGGTATCGACCGCCTGCGTGGAGGGAAACTGGAGCTACAACTGGCCGCCTTCGAAATGCAGGCCCGCCTGGCCGACGAGCTGGGAAAACCGCTGATTGTGCATTGCGTAAAGGCCTTCGACGAGGTCATCCGCCTACACAAGACACGCTTCCCCCACGCCCCTTGGATTATCCACGGTTTCCGTGGAAAAGCCGAACAGGCCCGCCAACTCCTCCGCGAAGGATTCTTCCTCTCCTTCGGCGAACACTACCACAACGAGGCTCTGCGCCTCTGTCCCCCCGACCGTCTTTTCATCGAGAGTGACGAGAGCCTCATCAGCATAGATACCCTCTATGCCCGCACCGCCACATGTCGAGGCATCGGGGCGGAAGTATTGAAAGAGCAAGTGAATAGGAATATCAAGTCTTTGATTCAAAGGCAAAAGGTAGCATCTTCTTTTTTTTCTCAGATAAACATGCTCTTATCTCCAATAAAATGAATAACTTTGCGTCGAATTCAGTATCATGATATATTTATTCAGAATCATACTATGGCAAAGAAAAAAGAATCTATAGAAGAACCATTAGAAAAACAATTGTGGAAAGCTGCAGATAAATTGCGAAAAAACATAGACGCTGCGGAATATAAGCATGTGGTACTTGGACTTATCTTCTTGAAATATATATCGGTTTCTTTCGAAAAATTGTATGCCAAGTTGCAAACAGAGGTCGAAATGGGGGCTGATCCTGAAGACCGTGAAGAATATAAAGCCGAAAATGTGTTCTATGTACCTTTACAAGCCCGTTGGAGTAGTTTGGTTGCTAATGCCAAAAACCCTAAAATTGGTAAGTTCATCGATGAAGCGATGGAGGCCATTGAAAAAGACAATCCCATATTAAAAGGTGTGTTGCCAAAGGTTTTTGCACGTCCTAACCTTGATCCTACCAGTTTGGGTGAATTGATAGACTTGATAGGAAATAGTACTTTGAGCACGAATACTAATAGTGCCGACCTTTTGGGACATGTATTCGAATATTTCTTAGGAGAGTTTGCTTTGGCAGAAGGGAAAAAGGGAGGTCAGTTCTATACTCCTCGAAGCGTAGTTGAACTCCTCGTCAATATGTTGGAACCGTATAAAGGACGTGTGCTTGACCCTTGTTGTGGTTCGGGAGGCATGTTTGTACAGAGCGAAAAAT
>CAZDAN010000208.1:0-3533 GCA_964503565.1 uncultured Bacteroides sp. | reverse complement strand
TAAGCAATAACTTGTTTGATTGTCAACTCGGTGAACTGCTGACGGTGACCGTTCAACTTGCGATAGCCTTTTCTTCTCTTCTTGTGGAATACGAGAACCTTGTCGCCCTTTACCAAGCCTGTTTTTACTTCGCAAACAACCTTGGCACCTTCCACTACGGGAGCACCTACGGTGATTGCACCATTGTTGTCAACCAACAACACTTTCTCAAACTCAACAGTTGCACCGGCCTCGGCACCCTGAATGTGGTGAACAAAGAGCTTCTTGCCCTCCTCAGCCTTGAACTGCTGACCGTTAATTTCTACGATTACGTACATTTGTTATTTTAAATATTAAACGGTTTTCTCCGCAAGGTGGATGCTTCTCTCGCACCGCTTCTTCGAACCTCCACGGACTAAATCGGCCGCAAAATTACTTCTTATTTTTGGATTGACAAAGTTATTTCACCTCTTTTTTTCAACTGACATTCACAAAAACAGCTCTATTTTGAACCTATGTAGAGGAATATCATACCCAAAAGGACCAGGAACAGGTCGATGGCTTTGCTCTTCAGATTCTTTTCGCGGAAGAACAGTGCCCCACAGAGGAAGGAGACAATGACGCTTCCCCGACGTACCATCGACACGACGGAAATCAGTGCTCCATCAAAACTCAACGAATAGAAATAGACAAAGTCGGCCGCCGAAAGAAAGACAGAGATAAGGATGATGCACCAATGCCAATGGAAAGGTGTCGTGCTCTGTCGCTTGGGATACCAAAGGAGCATCATGACGATTCCCATCATCCCCAATTGATAGATGTTGTACCACGATTGCACCACCATACGGTCGAGCCCGAGGCCGCCTTCGCCGACAGGTGCCATCAGGTACTTGTCATACAATCCGCTGACGGCTCCTAACATGGAGGCCAACACAACGAAATAGATCCACTTGTCGTGTTTGAAGTCGATGCCCTCTTTGCGTCCGCTACGGCTTAACATAAAGAAGGAAAAGATGGCCAAGAGTACACCAATCCACTGATACACATTGAGCCGTTCGCCGAAGACAAGCAACGCACCCACCAGCACCATCACCGGCCGTGTGGCATTGATGGGTCCCACGATGGTGAGTGGCAAGTGCTTCATACCAAAGTAGCCGAATGTCCACGACGAAAGGACAATGAGCGATTTCAGCACGACATACCTGTGTACCTCCCATCCAACGGTGGGAACATAGAAGATGGTTCCCTCCAACGGATTTCCCTCGCAAAGGGAGATGAGGATGAAGGGGAGAAATATCAAACTGGAAAACAACGTATTGAGAAAGAGTACGGGAATTACCGCATTCTCCTTCAACGATTGTTTCTTGAACACGTCATAAAATCCCAGCAACGTGGCTGAGAGAAATGCTAATCCTAACCAGAGCACTTTTTGAATTGAAAATTAAAAATTAAAAGTCAAAAGTTAAGAATTAAAATTAGAGGAAAGGTAATCCTTCTTCTACGAATAATTCTTGGGGATAGCCGACGTCTTCCAAGAAGAGGGCGTGACCCGGTGCCGAAGTACCCGCTTTGCCCCGGTTCTTTTGTTCGATGACCCTTCGGAAACCTTCAATGGAGAGTTTGCCGCGTCCCACCTCGAAAAGGGTGCCCACGATGGCGCGCACCATGTTGCGCAGGAAGCGGTCGGCTTGGATGGTGAACACCCACTCTGCCTTCCCCGTCTGCTCCCATCGGGCGTGCATGATGCGGCAGTTGTTCGTCTTCACGTCGGTATGCAATTTGCTGAAACTGGTGAAGTCGGTGTAGTCGAAGAGTGTCTCTGCCGCACGGTTCATCGCCTCGAAGTCAAGCGGTTTTCCCACAATGCGACACATAAACTGACGACCAAAAGGATTCTTCCGCGTAGTCACGTAGTAGCGATAGGTACGGCTGATGGCATCGAATCGGGCGTGAGCATCAGGCTTCACTTCGCACACCTTATATATACAGATGTCCTGTGGAAGGATGCGGTTCAACTTCTCCACCACGGCCTCGGTGTCGAGGGATGTCTCCCAATCGAAATGCGCCACCATCAGACGGGCATGGACCCCCGCATCGGTGCGTCCGGCCCCCGTCACTTCCACCTCTTTGCGCAGGAAGGTGGCCAATGCCTCCATCAGCGTCTGTTGCACACTCGTTCCGTTCGGCTGAATCTGCCATCCGTGGTAGTTTGAGCCGTCGTATCCTAAATAGATGAAATACCTGTGCATTGCAACCTGCTTATCTTGCCGTGATGTGGAAACATCCCTGTTTCAATTCATACTTTACGTAGCAGTCTCCCTGCTTTTTCAGGTCGCGCAACACCTCGGCGAGCACCATCTTCAGCGTATCTTCCCTCACGGGTTGCAAAGGATAGCCGTCGGGGTCGGGCACGAGTTCAAACCGCTTGTAGCTGATGTCAAACGTCGTGCCGTAGCGATGAGCCGAGTTGTCCGACGCATTTATGTTACCTTTCCGCAGACGCTTCACATCGTGATTCGTGCGCAGGATGGAAGTGGCTATTACTTTGTAAGGATTCAATCCTTTATTCTCCAGGGAATCAAGGAAGTTACGTCCTACATTGTTCAACAACGTATGTGCCTTGGGTACCAGATAGGGAATGGAATGAGTGAGCGAGTCAAGCTTGTAGTTCTCACACGTCTCCACCAAACTGAGCGAACGCGTCATGTGCGCGGCCGCCTCGCGGTCTTCGATGGGATGGATACCGATGGCTCGTGCGGCTGCCAGATGCGTATCGTTCAAGTCATTGAAACTCCGTTTATAACTCACCACTCCACGTATGTTACGCGGATTATTCATCTTCATGGGCTTCTCTTTTCCGCCGCAAGCATCCATGCAAAACAGGGCGGTTGCAGCACAAAATCCCACAAGAATCTGTTTCCAAATATTCTTCATGTCCGTTATCATCTGTTCTTTTCTTGAAATTTTCTGCAAAAGTAGGTAAAATAATCCGATTTCTTTGCGCTTCTGCTAAGAAACTGAGTGGTATTCTGAACTTTTTCTGCTATCTTTGCGCCCGTTTTAACAAAAGATATATATGATTTCAGTTGACGGATTGACCGTAGAGTTTGGAGGAACCACCCTCTTTAGCGACATATCGTTTCAGATAAATGAGAAGGACCGCATTGCCCTGATGGGGAAGAACGGTGCGGGGAAAAGCACCTTGTTGAAAATTCTGGCCGGAGTACGTCCGCCCACGCGCGGAAAAGTCTCTGCCCCCAAGGATTGTGTCATTGCCTATTTGCCCCAACACCTCATGACAGAGGACGGCCGCACCGTCTTCGAGGAGGCCAGCCAAGCCTTTGCCCACCTCCATGCCATGGAGGCCGAGATTGAAGCCATGAACCGCGAGTTGGCCGAACGCACCGACTACGAGAGCGACTCCTACATGGAGCTGATTGAAAAAGTATCTACCATGAGCGAAAAGTTCTATGCCATCGACCTCACCCATTTCGAGGAGGACGTAGAAAAGGCGCTCCTCGGACTCGGTTTCCAGCGCACCGACTTCAACAAGC
>CAZDAN010000207.1:0-3569 GCA_964503565.1 uncultured Bacteroides sp. | reverse complement strand
CCGTTCTTCACAAACTTATATACACAGAAGGTCTTGGGACCAATCTCGGTGTTGAGCACGTTACCGTCAATGGTAATGTCGCTCTCCACGGGCAGGATGGTGTTGGGGGCATCCACGGTGTTGTCCTTCAGGAGGTCGTCGGTGTGGAAAGTGATAACCTTACCGTCGGTGAGGGTTGTCTTCTTCTTCAGTCCGGTGAAGTTGAGGGTGATGGGCTGAGCCTTTTCGCCTACGTTGATAACCTTCACGATGTAAGTCTTGGCATCGTTGTCCCAAACGGCACTGGCAAAGAGTCCGTCCTGACCCTCCTGACCGCTGACAGGTTGTCCGGCCATTGTGAGAGGAAGCGCGTTGGTACCCTTGTTGTGAGCGTAGAGCTGCTGCACGTAGTAGCTGCAAGTCTTCACCGAACGGAGGTTGTCGAACCAAATCATGTCGGGACGCCACTGCCAGCCCTCCACGTGAGCGAAGAGCGGAGCGTATGTGGCCATGTGTACGATGTCGGCATTGCGCTCGAGGTTGGTCATGAAGGCAGCTTCCAGGAGGGCCGCATTGAAGTGGTTCCACTTCTTGCCGTTGGCACCGTGGCAAGCATACTCACCGGCGAACACCTTCGGACCCTTACGGTCGTACTTGTCGTAGCGGTTACCGGCAGCAAGGAACCAGCTTTCAGGACGATAGAAGTGCTCGTCCACGAGATCTACTTTCAGACGCTTCATCTCCGGCCACAAGTAGTCGAAGTCGCGACCTTCAGAGTTAGGACCAGATGAACCGACTACCTTGATTTCAGGATGTTTTTCGCGGAACACTTTCACAAACACTTCGAGACGTTCGGGATATTCCTTGCCCCACTGCTCGTTACCGATTCCGAGGAACTTGAGGTTGAAGGGTTCGGGATGGCCCATTTCGGCACGCAACTTACCCCATTCAGTATCTACTGAACCATTGGCAAACTCAACCAAGTCAAGAGCATCCTGCACGAACGGCTCCAAGTCGGCCACGGCACAGTGGGCACTCTCGTGGTTGTTCTGATACTGGCAGGCCAGACCTACGTTGAGGATAGGCAGCGGCTCGGCACCAATCTCTTCGCTCATGAGGAAGTACTCGTAGAATCCGAGTCCGTAGCTCTGGTAGTAGTCAGGGAAGAAACGGTGGCCGAAGGTATATTGCCAACGGTTTTCATTGAGTGGACGGTTCTCTACAGCACCTACAGACTTCTTCCAGTCGTAACGAGTTTCAAGGTCAGTTCCCTCTACGATACATCCACCCGGGAAACGGAACACACCGGGCTTCACGTCGGCCAATGCCTGCACGAGGTCTTTACGAAGACCATTCTTGTGACCGTTCCAAGTATCTACGGGGAAGAGTGACACGTGTTCCACATCGGCACCGTTCTGTCCGCGCAGGAAGACACGCAATACGGCCTTCTCTTCTGTCTTGTTGGGGGTCAGTTCCACTTCATATTTCGTCCATTCGTGTGAATTGACGGTAATTTCTGCACCTGCCATTCCTTGGCTTTCACCCATTGACTTGGTGTCAGCAATCTCGGCATAAATTTTGGCAGTGCCACCGGCTTTGGCTGTACGTGCCCATACGCTGAAGCGGTACTTCTCGCCTCTTTTCACACCGATACCGAAGAAACCTTCGTTCTCAATACAGGTGTGCTTGTGTCCATGGCCTGAGCCATTCAATCGTACATAATGAGGATTGCGCTCGAAGGGACCGTCATTCTTCAACTCGACCTTACCGGCCACTTTCCACCCTTGCAGATTGTTGCAGGGGAACTCAAATGAGCGGTTCTTCACTAATTCGGCGTAGAGTCCGCCGTCGGCAGCATAGTTGATGTCCTCAAAAAAGAGACCGTACATGGTAGGCTGGATTTCAGCACCCACCTTTTTGGTGTTAATTACCAACTCGTGTGTGTTGGCGGTTTGGGCAGCAGCCGTCAATCCGGCGGCCAGTGCCAGGGTTGTCAACAGTGTTTTCATTTGTTGTTCATTATTGTTGGGTTAATAAAAATTGTTATTCTTTCTATGCTTATATGCCTTTTGCTTTGAAGGCCAGTGCATACATGCGCATCTGTTTCACCATGGCCAGCAGACCGTTGCTGCGGGTGGGTGAAAGATGCTCCTTCAGGCCGATACGTTCGATGAAATAGAGGTCACTTTCTAATATTTCGTCGGGTGTATGTCCGCTTACCACTTGGATGAGCAGGCTGATGATACCCTTCACGATGAGGGCATCGCTTTCGGCTTGGAAGTGTACGAGGCCATCCGTGTAGTCGGCTTGCAACCACACACGGCTTTGGCATCCCTCAATCAGGTTCTGTTCTGTTTTGTACTGTTCGTCCAGCGGGGCTTGTTCGTTGCCCAGGTCAATGAGCAATTGGTATCTGTCCATCCAGTCGTCCAGTTCGCTGAACTCTTCAATAACTTCGTCTTGCAGTTCGTTTATTGTTTTCATACTCTTTATAATTCGTTATATACTACCTCCAATACGGTTTGGCCAACGGCTTTCAGCGTACTTCGGTCGATATGTTCCATATTGTCGTTCACGGTATGCCAGGTGTCTCCGAAGCTGGAGCGTTCGCTGTCGGGCATCATGGGGATGATGTCAATGCATGGGATTCGTGCTATCCGGTTGATGGGCAGATGGTCGTCGGTCACGTATCCTCCGCTTTGTTTAGGGAAGTACTTTCCATATCCGGAAGCATGTGCCTTGTTCCACACCTTGTCAATGATGGCCGATGCATATTCCTCGGAGAATCCTTCCTTGTAGAAAGTTGCTCCCTTTCCGCCCACCATATCCAGCAAAATGCCAAAACGGGCGTTGTAGTCGGCCACATGAGGTGTGCGTGCCCAATATCGCGAACCTAAGCACCAACTGCCACTGCCGTATTCGTCATCAAGGAATTGTGGCACTCCATAATCTTCTACATCGAAAAAAATGATGTCCACTCCCAAGGCAGGCTGTTGTGCCTGTATCTGTCGGGCCACCTCTAACAATACGCCCACTCCGCTGGCACCATCGTTGGCACCATCGACCGGAGTATGGTGGTTCTTCTTATCCGGGTCGTTATCGGCCCAGGGACGACAATCCCAATGGGCACACAGTAACAGGCGTTTGCGGTTCTCGGGTTGGAACGAGCCGATGATATTGCGCATCTGCAAGGGAGTACCATCAAAAGCATCCACCACATCGCACTGTTCGTCCACCAATGCACCAAAGTGCTTCAATTCGTTCACCAGATAGTCGCCACATGCCTTGTGTTCGCGACTGTTTGGCACGCGGGGACCGAATGCCACTTGACGGGCTACGTAAGTATAAGCACTGTCGGCATTGAATGTGGGCACAGTCACAGTGGGTGTATGGTTCTTCTCTGTGTGCGTAGCCGATTTGCTTCCGGCTCCACCACAACATACAAAAAGCAGGGACAAAGCCTGCATTATGAATAAGTTGAAAACTGGTATTTTCATAGTCGTTCAATCTCTTTCGTCAGAATAAAGCGCAAATATACAATTAACTTATTAAAAAATTGAAAATTCTAACAGGGGGTGTTAGTAACAAAA
>CAZDAN010000206.1:0-3581 GCA_964503565.1 uncultured Bacteroides sp. | reverse complement strand
CAAAACCGACCGCGCGAGAATCGCCTGTATGCATACGAATTTTCTTTCACACGAAAAACAGACAATATTTCAATCATCCCATAAGCAGTTGATACTCAACCTATAGACAAGGCAGCCTTAGCCTTGGGATAAGACCGGCTTATCCATGGGATGATGCCGGTAAAAGAATGTAATTTTTCTATTTCCTTACATTGCAGATAGTGAAATATTTACAGAGATATGGGACTCTTTTTTACTATTTTGAAATAGTTGTCTGGTTGATGTCAATTACCTGTGTGTTGTCAAACTTGTGTTTCTTCTTACCGTAATTGAAACGGTAGCTGACGGAGACAATACCAAAATTATCGTAGAAACGATGCCTTTTCTTGATGACAGACTGCTTATAGATGCCCAAATCTATTTCTTCACGTGCTTCAACACTGTAGGGATTGCAGTATGAAAGTGTGAAATTCCAGTTATCTATACTGTAAGAGGCATTCATGTCTATATTGACGGGACTATGGTAAATCCGACCTGTCTGGTTGTCAATACTCTCAGGTTGGGTGAGAAAACTTATTCTTGCTCTTAGTCCTTTATGTTGATAGACCACCCCTCCTGTAGCATAAATGCCATGATGGTAGATTGTTTCCCACAAATTCACTTTGGTATAGTTATAGAGCACGCCCGCACGGACAAATAATCGCTTGGGGATTATATTCCATTGAAGGGCTGCTTCATAGTGCTGCAACCACTGCGTTCCACTGTTTTGCACCTTCCAGATGATGGAGTTACGGGCGGCATCGTAAGAACACTTCTTGTAGTTGTAGTTTGTGTTCAGGTCAAGACTGCCATAACACATCCAAGTGAAGTGTTTGTTGATGTTCCATGTGTGGAAGAGCGATACGTTGTAGTTCATGTAGTCCTTCAGGTCAGGATTTCCTTGCGTGATTTCATATTCGTTGTTGCGGTATTCGTCGCCCGTGCGGTTGCTGTTGCTCACCTCTCTGCTTCGGGCTTCTCCTTGCAGGTTGAACGAATGGTTCTTGTACATATAAGAGAGGCGGAGCGAGGGAATGAGGAAGAAGTTTGTCACCTCGTTGCCACCCGTCTCTACGTATGAAAGGTGTCCGGCCAAGCGGGCTTGCAGGTTCAGGCGGTTCTTGATACGGTGATTGTAGGTGGCGTTCAAGCGGGTGTTGCTCTTGTCGAGCGACACGTCGTAGGTGTTTTCGCCACGCAGGTTGAGGTTGTCCGTGTGGGTGAAGTCCTGGCTGAGGTCGATGTTCAACGATGACTTGTTCTTGAAGATTTTGGTGTAGTTCACCTTGCCGCTCCCGTAGTAGCTCTCCTCGGCGGTGCTGTTCCGATAGGCATCCACCACGGTTTCGTCCTCGCGGTGTTCATACCAGCGGTCGTAGTCGTTGTTGCCATAGCTGCCATACACTTCGGCACGCAGGCGTTGGTCATGGGGAAGGGTGCGGGTGTATTGCAACTTCAATCCCGGATTCAGTTCCTTCATCTGCTCGTTCTCCTGCATGGTACGCAGTGTAGGGAGGTTATTGTATTGCAGGCTGTTCCAGTCGTCCTGCTCCGAGTCGCTGTGATTCATGCGGAGCGAGGCGTAGAAGTCCTGCACCTTGTCGCAGTAGATGTAGTTCACGTAGCCGTTCAGTTTGTAAGCATTGTTATCGGAAGGCAGCGACTTGTCCGTGCGTGTCACCGTCTCGTTCGGGAAGTTATAAGAGGTGACAACCTGTCCCTCATCCTCCCATTCGTAGTTCTTGTAGCCTCCTGAAAGTGAAACGGCAAACTCCGATTTCCCTTGGAAATACTGTGTGCTCGCTCGTCCGTCACCCTCCAAACGGGTCAAATGGTGGTTCGCATTGAAGGCAGCCGTACCGGCATAGTCGCGATCCTTCATCACATAGTCAATCACCGTGCCCGCTTGCGGGAACTCCGGCTTGCCCATCGGGTAGAGGTCCACCCGCTTGATGTATTTGGCATTGAGGTCGCGTACTTCGTCCTGTGTGGCCTCGCGTCCGTTAATGCAGAGCAGGACCGTCTGGTTCATGTAGTTGATGGAGTGGTCGAAGGTGTTCACATTCAACCCCGGCACCATCAGTGCATCCAATGCGCTGTAGCCGTCGTAGGCATGACGCAACTCCTCTTTGGTGGGATAAACCATCAGTTTGTCCTCCGTGCGCACCTGACTTTCGCCCAGCACGGTCACTTCATGTATCTGCACGGCGTCCTTCTTCATCACGATGTCGCCCAAGCGGACGGTTGTTTCTTTCGTCGGTTGGATGTTCATCACCAGCTCCTTGTAGCCAAGGTAGTTGAAGACGAGACGCTGCACCTTGTCCGTTAGCGGCACCTCCAGCTTGAACTCCCCCTTGGCATTGGTGGTACATCCTTTTACGAAGGCGGAGTCATCTACCAGACAGCGCACGGTGGCGGCCATCAGTTCATTCTTTTCGTTGTCTGTTACGTGGCCGGTGAAGGTCACGTTCTGTCCTACCGTATGCAGTGCGCAAAGGAGCATCAGACAGAGAATTGTAGCATTTCTTTTCATCATTGATAAATGTTTATTTTTGTTTTGGTTATGTTTTCTGTCATATTATATAGCAAAAACCGTGCCAAACTACAAGTAATTGGATTACAGTGCAAAATCAAAATAAGGAGATGTCCAAGAATGGACACTCTGTTCGATAACGGACATCAAAAGCGGACACTCCATTGAACTTTACAACGAGGTCTGTCAGGTGATGGCTGATTTAATTCCGCCAACGGATTCAAGATAATTTTCTTCATCATTACGTCTTGTTTTTTAATTTGTAATTCAGTTTTTCTGCTGCAAATGTATGTAGAAGCATTTTATTTCTCTCCAGACATTTCTCTGTTATACTGTCTTACACTCTTTCCACCGTGGAAGCGGTAAGTCAGACTGAACATGAGGGAATGCTCCATATTTTTATAATTATTCGTAATCTGATAGCCTGTCTGTACATCCGAATGGATAACCCTCTTCGAGTTGCCGTCGCAGAAGATACGTGGCGAAATGTATTGTATGCCCATAGTCATCTTCTGCTTGAAAAAGTCTTTCCCCGCATAGAATACAAGAAAGTCCATTTTTGAGGTGTTCCATCCTTGTACAGAAACTCCGTAACTGTTGCCGAGGGAGTAGCCCAATTGCAAAGTCAGGAATTGCTTGTCGTTATAATACCTCGCACTGAAGGTACCGCTGAATCCGTCGTTGCAGTTCTTGTATTTCCCGTATCCCGCTTCCTTGAACTGATACTTGACGGAGGCACTGAGGGTGAACGCTTTGATGCGCTTGTGGATGTAGAACGAGGTCCAGAACTCGCGATATGTGGTATTCCGTGGCATGTAGGTGATGTAGGTGCCGTATTCGCCTGTAGAAAGCGGTCCCTCTCCCGATTCGGCCACAGTGGAGAATATGTTTGGTGAATAGTTGTATCCGGCCTGAACGTTGAACGTCTTGAAGAAGTCGAGCCACAGCCGTGTGGAGTGATAGACCTGTGTGCGTAGGGCAGGGTTTCCACTCCTGTAGGTAAGTGAATCGCTGAAGTAGCCGTATTCGG
>CAZDAN010000205.1:0-3585 GCA_964503565.1 uncultured Bacteroides sp. | reverse complement strand
TAGTTATGGAATTAGTTATATTAGTTGTTTTTATCTCTAAATGGTATTAGTTTAAGCAAACCAGAGTCCCATGCCTTGTGAAAGGCGTGGACTCGTTTTTTATATGAACCAATTTCAAATCTATTTGCAACAAATAACTAAGTATATATTAAAATATTCGTTGTATATTTGCAAACGTAACACCAAAGAATTTTATCAACTTGACACCTGGAACGATATATATAAAGTAATAATAGGAACTATGAAAAAAAAGTGTTTTTGGTGCGGCCTGATGATGATGGTAACTTTAATGACCAAGGCTGAAGTGATTGTCAGCAGTCCCGACGGACGCATCAGTGTGGATTTCGAGATGAAGGAGGGACGGCCCACCTATTCAGTGCTCTATGATGGGCAAGAGGCCATTGGGCCTTCCCCCCTCGGGTTGAAGACCAATATGGGCGATTATACCCAAGGGCTCACGTGGGACAAGGAGAGATTGGTGAAGGGAGAGTACTCCGGCAGTTACATCTTGCCCAGTATCAAGGAGGGGCAGGAACATGCGTATGAATATGAAACAGCCCGGTTGGGATTCTCACAAAAGGAACATCCTGTCATGGACGTGGAATTCCGCGTGAGCAACCGCGACGTGGCTTTCCGCTACACTCTGCTTCCCCAACGCGACACACGCAGCTGTGTCATCACTGAAGAGGCTTCCACTTTCCAAGTGCCAGCCGATGCACTCACCTTTATGGCTCCACAGAGCAATCCCATGACAGGCTTTGCCCGCACCATGCCCAGTTATGAGACCAAATACACCCTTGGCGAACCAGTGGGCAAGAACGGATGGGGCAATGGTTACACCTTCCCCTGTCTGTTCGAGGTGCCCAATGCCGACAAGGCAAAGGCATTGTGGATATTGGTGTCAGAAACAGGAACGGATGGAGACTACGTCGGTTGCCGTCTGTTGGGTGGCAATGGTGGCGAATACCGCATCGGCTTCCCCATGGAGGACGAGTTGAACGGATGGGGCTGCACTTCGGTGCAGATGGCCTTGCCCGGCAAGACTCCGTGGCGTACCATTACTTTGGGACATACACCGGCCTACATCATCGAGACAACCGTCACTTGGGATGTTGTGGATGAGAAATATCCCGCCAGCAAGGACTACTCAAAGGATTATGGCAAGGGCATGTGGTCGTGGATTATCGGCATGGATGCCAGTTGCAACTACGACGAGCAGAAGCGCTACATCGACTTTGCCGCAGCCATGGGATACCGCTCGTTGTTGGTTGATGCCTTGTGGGACGTGCAGATTGGCCGCGAACGCATTGCCGAACTTTCCCGCTATGCCCAATCACAAGGTGTGGGGCTCTACCTGTGGTACAACAGTAACGGCAGCTGGAACGATGCGCCCCAGTCGCCCAAAGGCATTATGAACAATCCGTATGAACGCCGCAAGGAGATGAAGTGGATGCAGGAGAATGGCATCCTTGGCATCAAGGTCGACTTCTTCGGTGGCGACAAGCAACCGATGATGCAGCTCTATGAAGACATCCTCACCGATGCCAACGACTACGGCATCATGTGTATCTTCCACGGTTGCACCCTGCCACGCGGATGGGAGCGGATGTTCCCCAACTACGTCGCCTCTGAGGCCATCCTTGCTTCCGAAAATCTCCATTTCTCGCAAGGCTTCTGCGATGCCGAGGCACGCGACTGTGGCACCATGTATCCCTTCACCCGCAATGCGGTAGGCTCTATGGACTTCGGCGGCTCTGCCCTCAACAAGTATTATAGCGCCTCCAACAACCGTGGCTCGCGCCGTATCACCAGCGATGTCTATGCCTTGGCTACCGCCGTCATCTTCCAAAGCCCCGTGCAGCACTTTGCCTTGGCCCCCAACAACCTGACCGATGCTCCGGCCTACGCCATCGACTTCATGAAGACTGTGCCCACCCAATGGGACGAAGTGCGCTTCATCGACGGCTACCCCGGCAAGTACATCATCATGGCACGCCGCTCGGGCGACAAGTGGTACATTGCCGGCGTGAATGCCATGGATACTCCGCTGAAACAGACGTTGTCCCTGCCCATGCTTGAAGGAAAGAGCACCGTCAGCCTCTATCAGAACGGTGAAGTGAAACCCGTCAAAGTGAGCAGGAAACAGGCCATCAAGGTAGAAATTCCTACGAATGGTGGAGTGGTGATTGTAGAATGATTTTTAAATAAGAAATAAAAGGAGTTAAAGGAGTTAGAGAAGTTATCGCAAGCAGAGCTTGCTTGCCAATAGTATAGCAAACATAGTTAACACATTTGGCTTTAACTCCTTTAACTCCTAGCGAAGCGATAACTCCTTTAACTCCTTAATAAAATAATAACAACTTTTATGAAAAAGCTAATTCTATCCCTCATTGCCCTGATGTGTCTCACAGGAGTGCAGGCCGCAGAGCGTTTTGTCAGCTTCGCCAAGCAGGCTGACGCTGTGAACATCACCAATGCCACCATTGGTTATAGTGAAAACGAGTATGAAGGCGTGAAAATCGCCATCAAGAATCTGCAAGCCGACATGCAGAGCGTGCTCGGCAAGACTCCCGCCCTTGTGGAGAAGGAGGGGGGAGAGGCCACCATCATCGTGGGAACCATCGGCAAGAACAAAGTCATTGATGCCCTGAAACTGGCCGACCTGAAAGGCAAGCGCGAAAAGTTCATCATCACCACCACGGCCGATGGTCAGGTGGTGATTGCCGGTAGCGACAAGCGAGGCACCATCTACGGAGTGTACGAACTGAGCCGCCAGCTGGGCGTGTCGCCCTGGGCCTGGTGGGCCGATGTGCCAATTGAGAAGCAGAGCGAAGCCTATATATTAAAAGGTACCTACACCGATGGCGAACCGGCCGTAGAGTTCCGTGGCCTTTTCCTCAACGACGAAGCTCCCTGCCTCACCTCGTGGGTGAAGAATACGTGGGGAACCAACTATGGCGACCACCGCTTCTATGCCCGCGTGTTCGAACTCATCCTCCGCTTGCGTGGAAACATGCTGTGGCCGGCCATGTGGCGCTGGGCTTTCTATGCCGACGACCCCTTGAACGGACCTACGGCCGACAAGATGGGTGTCATCATCAGCACCAGTCACCACGAACCCATGGCGCGCAACCATCAGGAGTATGCCCGTAAACGCAGAGAGTGGGGTCCTTGGAACTATGCGACCAATCAGAAAAAGCTCGACCAGTTCTTCCGTGAAGGTATCGAACGCATGAAGGGTACCGAGGACATCGTTACCATTGGTATGCGTGGCGACGGCGACGAAGCCATGAGCGAGGAGACCGATACCCGATTGATGGAGCGCATTGTGGAGAACCAGCGTAAAATCATCCGTCAGGTGACAGGACGTCCGGCCAAGGAGACTCCGCAAGTGTGGGCTTTGTATAAAGAGGTACAGGATTACTACGATGCCGGATTCAGAGTGCCCGACGATGTGACCATCCTGGTGAGCGATGACAACTGGGGCGACATTCGCCGTGTGCCCAATGCGGAAGAGCGCAAGCGCAAAGGAGGATGGGGAATCTATTACCACGTGGATTATGTGGGAGCACCGCGTAACTCAAA
>CAZDAN010000204.1:0-3610 GCA_964503565.1 uncultured Bacteroides sp. | reverse complement strand
TCCAAAACAATTTGAAGTCAGCATGGAGGAGAGAATATGCGGACATAGAAAAGAGTATAGGCAGAGTCAACGTATAAACGAAAAATATGTTCTTCAACAAGCAATCAATGACTTGAATAATCGGAAACCTCTATGATTACAATCTGGTCATCATGCCGGAGTCTTCCAGTAAGGTCAATCAATATATGCTTCGCTACATCTACAGGTTTGCACAACCTTCATTGTACAAAATGGAACTGGTGAAGTCGTTGCCCGAAAATATATCCTTTGATATGGCGGCATACGAAGCACAATATCTTGATGATGTGTTGGAGAACGGATGTCCGCGATACACGCCCAAGCAGAAAGAGGAAGTAAAGAAGGGAATTCATGAAATGATGGATTTGATTCCTTCAGCCTCATTGGCAGAAAAGACTTGATGGTGGAGTCTGTATAAAACCTGTTCATTGGTACAAGGGGTAATTTGTTACATTAGGAGATGCCATCACTCAGTTTTTCGTATTACCACCACTGGTGAGCGTTGTTTTTTATAGTTCAAACTACAAAAAAATCAAATAATTTGTAGTTTAAACTGTAAAAATGCGCGTTTTTTTATGGTGTTAAATGTAAAAGTCGTACTTTTGCAACAAAATTCATCAAGTGGATATGGAATCAATAGAATTACAGCCCCTGGTTAACAATTATCATCGCAAGATTGCCAAGATAGACTTGCGGTTCAAGCGTTATCTGTATGACCAAATCAATTGGAAGGCGCGTATCATCAGCATTAAGGGAGCACGTGGTGTGGGCAAAACTACGATGCTTTTGCAATATATTCTTGAAAACTACGAGGATATCGACAAAACACTGTATGCGTCGCTTGATGACCTGTGGTTTGCCTCCCATTCTTTGGTTGACCTCGTTGATTGGGCTGACCAGCATGGATTGCATCGGTTGTTTCTTGATGAGGTACACCGATATGACGGATGGGCGGAAACATTGAAGAATATATATGACAGCTATCCCGACATGAGCATCGTCTATACCAGTAGTTCATTGCTCATTATGGATAATGCCAAGATTGACCTTTCGCGTCGACAGACTTCTTATACCCTGTATGGATTGTCTTTTCGTGAATACCTTGAATTTGAGGATGTGATTCATTATCCAGCAATACCTCTTGATGACTTGTTGCAGAATCATGTTCGCCATGCCATGCAGATTGTAAAGGATGCCAAAGTGACATTGCATTTTGAAAATTATCTTGAATATGGCTATTATCCTTTCTATCGTGAGGTTGGTGAAGACTTTGCAGCTCGTATGCGTGAAATTGTCTCTGTGGTAATTGATAACGATTTGCCTGCAGTAGAGAACATGACATTTGAAACCATTCAAAAAGTAAAGAAACTCGTGATGATAATCAGTGAGCGTGTACCTTTTGAACCTAAAATGTCGGAACTTTGGACACAGCTTGCCACCAATAACGAATTGGGGCTTCGCATGATTTATGCACTTGACAAGGCACAGATATTATCTTTACTTACTTCAAAAGCAAAGAATTATAGGTTTTTGTATAAGCCCGATAAAATGTTCTTGGGAAACACCAATCTGATGCATGTGCTTTGTCCCGTGGTGAATAAAGGCAACGAGCGAGAGACATTCTTTAACAGTCAGTTGGCGGTGAATCATGATGTCAAACATCCTTTGAAAGGTGATTTCCTTGTCGATGACAGATTTCTTTTTGAGGTTGGAGGAAGAAAAAAATCGTTTGAACAGATTGCTGACGTTCCCGACAGTTTCCTTGCTGTAGATGATACGGAAATAGGGTATGGGAACCGCATTCCTCTGTGGCTTTTTGGATTTACATATTGATTAACATACCCCCCCCTTAGCATGGATCCACATCGAAATAGATGATGCACGAGCGGAAACGAGGGTCGGCTATCGCTTCTGAACGGATAAGTTGGAGCTGCTGGCGCACTTTGGCCAGTGAAGCGGAGGTCTCGATTTTTAAGATGATCTTGCGGATGAAGAGCGTTTGCACGCGGGCGATGGGCGGGGCATCGGGACCTAATATACGCTCGGCAAAGACAGTGCGCAGGCGAGTGGCCATGGCTTCGGCCAATGTATCTACCACTTCGGCTTGGCGGTGTTTCATGTAGATGTACATCAGGCGGTAGTAGGGAGGATAGCGGAAGAGCAGGCGCTCGGCCAACTGGTCGTCGTAGAGGGCGGCATAGTCGTTGGCCACCACTTGATGGATGACGGGAGCATCTTTACTGCGCGTTTGCAATACGACCAATCCCTGTTTGTGCTTGCGTCCGGCACGTCCTGCCACCTGCGCCATCAGTTGGAAGGCGCGTTCGTGCGAGCGGAAGTCGGGGAAGTTCATCATCGTGTCGGCATCGAGGATTCCCACTACACTGACGTGTTCGAAGTCCAATCCTTTCGATACCATCTGTGTACCGATGAGGATGTCCGTCCGGTGGTTTTGGAAGTCGTGGATAATGCGCTCGTAAGCTGCTCGGGTACGCGTGGTGTCGAGGTCCATACGGGCAACGCGGGCTTCGGGGAAAATCTGTCGGATGCTCTCTTCGATGCGTTCGGTGCCGAATCCGCGGTGGCGGATGTCTTCACTCTCGCAAGCGGGGCAACGCGATGGAATCTGGTAGGTGTAGCCACAATAGTGGCAGGTGAGTTGGCCAAGGCCGCGGTGATAGGTCAGGCTGACATCGCAATTCTTACATCGCGGTACCCATCCGCACGTCTTGCACTCCACCATGGGGGCAAATCCGCGGCGGTTTTGGAAAAGGATAATCTGTTCGCCCTGTTCGAGTGCCTGGCGCATGTGGCCGAGAAGGGTAGGCGAGAAGGGACCGTTCATGCGTCGTTTTCGGTTCAGTTCGGCAATGTCAACCACTTCGATGGCGGGCAGTCGGATGGCTTGGTGGCGGTGGGTGAGGGTGACGAGTCCGTACTTACCTGTCAGTGCGTTGTAATAGCTTTCGATGCTGGGTGTGGCCGTGCCTAACAGTACTTTGGCTCCCTGCATGGTAGCCAATACGGTGGCGGCGTTGCGGGCGTGGTAGCGTGGTGCGGGGTCCTGTTGCTTGTAAGTGTTTTCGTGTTCCTCATCTACGATGACGAGTCCCAGGTTCCTGAATGGCAGGAATACCGATGAACGGACACCCAAGATGATGTCGTAACTCTCGGCCGAGAGTTGTTTCTGCCAGATTTCCACCCGCTCCTCGTCGGGAAACTTGGAGTGATAGACACCCAAGCGTGCACCGAATACGCGCTTCAGGCGCTCGGTTATCTGCGTTGTCAGGGCTATTTCGGGCAACAGGTAGAGTACCTGCTTGCCGGTTTGGAGGGCCTGTTGGATAAGGTGGATGTATATTTCTGTCTTTCCGCTGGAGGTGACACCGTGGAGCAGGCAGATGTTTTTCTGTCCGAAACAATCATTGATGCGGTTGAATGCCTCCTGTTGGTGAGGGTTCAGCGCATTCAGCGGAGCGGTGTCCACCACTTCGTTCCCTAATCGCCCTATCTCGTGGGCAAAGGTCTCAAGGATTCCTTTTTCTATTAGTTGGTTAAGCACGGCCGGCGAGGCTCCCGATTTGGCCAGCAG
>CAZDAN010000203.1:0-3622 GCA_964503565.1 uncultured Bacteroides sp. | reverse complement strand
TGAAGTGTTGCGGAATTAAGGGTAAAAGAGAACGGACAGACAGGAGAAGTCAGACGGATGGATAAAGGAAGATTATCTGCTGAGATCCGACCTTCAAAAAGGTAAAAGAGACAAAATGTAGAGCAAATAAAGAAGAATAGGACACAAAGCACCCATAATGGGGATTAGATATACGAACTGTAATTCTTACCTTTGCAAATAAAAAGTACCTAAATTATGATAAGCAATAACAAGAGAAATTGGGAAAAAGAGAAGGTAAAAGCTATTGCAGACTATTCGGACGAGAAGATTCTGCTCGTAGAGAAGTTTTCAGTGAAAGAAGCTTATAAGATTACCACTTTACGCATCGACTCATTTTGTTTTTTGATAAATCTGACCCAAGAGATTGAAGTGGAGATTAACGAAAAGAGGTATATGGTGAAAAAGGGTGAAAGCATTATCCTTATTCCTAATATGAGAATCCGATTGTTGAATTACAATGCGGAATGCAGTTGTTGTCTGCTATCCATGTCCATACATTTCATTAAAGAGTTATCTTTCAACGAGCGGGAAATGATGGAGCAGATTATGCAAGTCATGTGGAATCCGATTCTACCGGAAGACACCGAGTTGTATGAAAACATTAGTGCGTATCACAAAATACTCTATAGATTGACCACTTCAGAGATTGCCAATCGATTCAGAGAGCAAAGTGTACAGAATCTGGCTAAGTCATGTCTTTACGAGTCGTTGGGATATATCTTTAAAAGTATTCCACAAAGCAATCGGCTCAGAGTCACGTCAGGCGAACGTTTTTTCTACAGATTCATCATCCTGCTCAGCAGCATGGATTATACCGAACGACAGGTCTCTTTCTACGCCAACAAGCTGTATATCACGCCCAAATACTTAGGTACCCTTTGCCAACAAATCAGCGGAAAGACTGCAAGCGGTTGGATTGATGAGTTCATGACTGAACGTATCCGTCGCTTGCTGTGCTATTCAGACAAAAGCATCAAGGAAATTGCCGATGAACTGGACTTTCCCAATGTATCCTTTTTCGGACGGTACGTGAAGAAACATTTAGGCAAATCGCCTATAAACTATCGGCAAAATGTAAACGATGAGTAACTCTAAAAACAAAGTGAAAAAGCACGTCCCGATTCACATCGTGGCGTGCTTTGCTTTTAAGACGTTCGAGAATATATAATAATGTAATAAAAAAAACTGTTCATCTGCCTGTAGCCTGCAAGTACTCTGTCTTACTTATTTCATACGTTGAATAAGTTTCTGCATACTTGTCGTGACTTTGCTGAAAGAGTTGTTGCGCCTCCAGCAAATCGCTCATACTGGATGTCCCGGCCTTATAATAGGCTTCGTTCAGGCGGAGGTTCTCTTCAGATTGCCCAATCGAATTGCGGGCAATGAGAACCTGCTGATAAGCATTCTCCATATCCATCCGGGCCTTTTCCATCCTAATCATCAACTGTTCACCGCCATTATCACGTTCTGTAACGGAATTCTGAAAACGAAGTTTATACTTCTTTACGCTATAGGGTGCTTTCCACGAAATGGGAATCGACACATTCACCATGCCCACAAAAGAGTTCTGCGAAGCCCCCATGAAGTCGTTGTATATGTATCCACCATTAAGTGCCACAGTAGGCAGGAATTGTCCACGATTCAGGCGTTGTTCCAATTTAGAGGCATCTACCGCCTTGTTCAATAATTGGTATTCAACCGTTTCCTGAAGAGACGTTTCATGGTCAACGTAAAAATGTCGAGGAGAAACAAGTACCGTATCAACAACGGTTGCCACATCAAATTCTTCCATCCTGCACCCGACGTATTGTGCAAGCAACATCTTGCAGATGTCCATATTGTTACGGACATCAATGGTCCGGCTTTCTACCTCGTTACGCCGCAGTTCCACCTGCAAAAGGTCATTCCGGTTTCTCACTCCGGCACTCACGGCCACCTCTACATCACTGCATACCTTCTTTAGCAAAGCCTCCACGCGCCCCAAAGTCTGCAACTTCGCATTCAACACAACGATGTTCCAATAGTAACGATCCACCGTAAGCAGTACCTCGTTTTGGGTCTGACGCAATTGCAGTTCACTAATCTCCGTTCCCGTTTTGGCCAATTTATAGCCGTTGTAAATCTGTCCGCCTGCAAAAAGAGGAAGTGTAGCCATGGCTCCGCCGAACAGTCCGTCATCGACCATCTTCATCGTCTGTCCACCCATAGGCATCTGAAGCAATCCGTCATCAGCCTTCATGGCCCCACCAGCGAGTGAGATGGAAGGAAAGAAGTTTGTTGCGGCCTCCTTCTTCTCTTGCATGGCCATTTTGGATTTGTTACTTGCAATTTTCATCTGGGCATTGCACTCTATGGCCATTTGTCGGCATTCTCCGAGTGAATATAGTTGCTGTGCTTCCATTGTCGGACAAGCCATCAGGCAAATGCCCAAGCACATTTTTGATATCATTTTTCTTTTCATAGTTCATTTACCATTAATCGTTGTTGAGAAAATGGGATTATGCTTTTTGTCATCGTCTTTCTTTTCATATAATTTCCAATAGACAACCGGCAGCATGGTCACAAGCATTATCAACGCTCCAATGCCTCCGGCAAAGATGCTTACCCCAACGGGCATCCAGAAACTGGTGGCTGCTATAATCATCGGAACAACACCCACCGCTGTTGTTGCTGTAGTAAGGAAAATGGGTACCATGCGCCTACGACCTGCATCAAACGCCGCATCGCGTGCCGACCACCCTTCCTTACGAAGGCCTTCTGCATGTTCAAATATCAGAATCTCATTACGCATGACCATTCCCATCAGAGTTATGACCCCAAACATGGCTGTCACTCCAATAGGACGACCTGCAATCCACAATCCCAACAACATACCGGGAAAACAGAATGCAATGGCTCCGATGCTGACAAACGTCAATTTGTAACTACGGAAATTGAACAGCAGGAAGAAGAACACGATAACGAGTGCAATGAGCAACGATTCCACAATGGTTACTGAAACCTCGGCATCGTCTTCAGGTTCTCCACCCACTTCAAAGCGTACTCCGTCAGGAATATCAACCTGAGTCTCTATCAGGCGACGGAAGTCACTTTGCAAACCGTTGGAATAGATTCCGAATTTGGGCTCCAGACCTACTGTGATGCATCTCACACCATTGCGATGCATGATTTTAGTCTCACCCCAAGCCGGTCGGGCATTTCCGACATGGCGCAAAGGAACAGATTCACTACCGACAGTCAAGTAAATGTCGTTCACCTCATCATAACCCAGTTCTTCGGTATGAGCATCCTTCAAGATAAGAGGAACCTGATAGTCACCTTCCCAAACCTGACCGACCTTCATTTCACCTGTGTTCAATGCCAGTTCCAATTCTGCCACCGTTCGATTTATCCCTAATTGTGCGGTAGTGACAGGGTCTAATTCCACTTCAATATAGGGACGAGGCTCATCCCAATCCGTCTTTACATTCATAACCCGTGAATCCTGACGCATCAGTCTCATGACATCATCGGCCACCCGATGCAACGAGTCGATATTTTCTCCATAGAAGCGGAACTCGAAGGGAGTGAATATCTGATAGTCCAACTGCTTGAACTTCAC
>CAZDAN010000202.1:0-3667 GCA_964503565.1 uncultured Bacteroides sp. | reverse complement strand
TGGAGCTTACAGCAGCGGGACTGTTCGGGACTTTCACCCGATTCCCTTTTCATCCTACCCGGCCGCAGGGGCCTGTCGGAACAAAACGGTGCAAAGGTAACGCTTTAATTGATACGAGCAAAGGTTTTACCCGTTTTTCTTGCAATTTTTTCCATCAGCCCTCCCGGGGGATTCTGTCAGCTGATGCGTGGGAATCTGTCCCCTGCCCCATTGGATTCCATCAGCTGATGCGCCGCAAGCCGTCAGCTGACGGAAATCCCTCTGTCAGCTGATGGAAAATGTTTTGTCTTAGATGGAAAATGGGGGAGGTGCCCCCCAAAAAAGCCAGTCGCAAAAATAAAAATGCAAGTGGCTTTTTCCAAAATGCAAGTGGCTTTTTTGAAAAAGAAAGGGGCACATTTCCGCCCCGAACAGAAAAACAGCAGCCCGCCTCCCTCAAGAAGCGAGCTGCTGCATTACCATCAAAACTTTAAAAACAGAATCGTCAAAACATATAACCTATTTGTGTCTCGGAACCTCCATTCGGGCCTTGCAGAAGCCCTCCTTTCCGAACTCTGACACTGCAAAGGTATATGTTTCCTGCGAAATCAGAAAATTTTTTGATGAGAAATTTTAAAGAATTATACGTATCAAATGTTGCATCGCCGATGAACAAAGGTCTTGCAGGGGTGGATATTGTAAGAAGTACAACATAAAGGATTTTTACAACCAAAAATACCGTGCGAAGTACAATAAGCCAAAACAACCTTATCGTTCAAGGGAAGATATTCAACGAGCAGATTATCAGCGCGTTAAACAGGAGAAAACCAAGAAATTACTCATTATTTTCGAGCAGATAATCATAGAAGGCATACTGCGAACGGATGGTGTTTTCGTCGGATGCGGGTTTGAAGACGTTTTGCAGATTTTTATCCACGCGACAGGCTTTGCGGTTGTCGGTAAGCTGGATGTGGAGCATGTCGATAAGGCGGCGACGGAGCGTTTTGTCCAGGACGGGTGCCACCACCTCGATGCGGCGGTAGAGGTTGCGGCGCATCCAGTCGGGCGATCCGAGGAAAAGGCGGGGGTTGCCGTCGTTGGCGAAGAACCAGACGCGGGCGTGCTCGAGGAAACTGTCGACCACGCGGGTGACGCGGATATTGCGGCTGAACTCTTCACCGGGGATGAGGCAACAGATGCCGCGCACGATGAGGTCGATTTGCACGCCGGCCAGGCTGGCCTTGTAGAGTTCGTCAATCATGAGGGAGTCCTGCAGGGCATTCATCTTCAGGATGATGTGTCCGCCCCGTCCCTCGAGAGCCAGACGCTTCTCCTTCTCGATAAGCAGCTTCAGGCGGGGCACCAGGTTGAACTGGGCCACCAGCAGGCGCTTGAAGCGGACGCTCTCCTGCTCCTTCCGCAGATAGGCGAAGAG
Organism: uncultured Bacteroides sp.; assembly: GCA_964503565.1. Taxonomy (GTDB): domain Bacteria; phylum Bacteroidota; class Bacteroidia; order Bacteroidales; family Bacteroidaceae; genus Phocaeicola_A. The sequence continues at coordinate 2,253 of CAZDAN010000202.1, read as the reverse complement.
GTTCTGGAGGTCATAGACAACGGCGCGGCTGCTGGTGAAGAGGCCGATGTCGGCATACTGGCGGGCGGTCTTTTCGTTGAAATTGCCGGTGCTGACGTAGGCGTAGCTGCGGATGATTTTCCCGCCCTTGTCGCGACGGAGGACGAGGGCTACCTTGGCGTGCACCTTCAGTCCCTTGATGCTGAACAGGATGTTGATGCCGGCGGCACGCATCAGTTGGGCCGTCTCGAGGTTGTTCTCCTCGTCGAAGCGGGCCTTCAGTTCGACGAAGACGGTGACGCGCTTGCCGTTTCGCGCGGCGGCGATGAGGGCATTGATGACGGCGGAGTTCTCGGCCACGCGGTATTGGGTAATCATGATGTCGGTGCAGAGGGGATCGTTCACGGCCTCGTAGAGGAAATGGATGAAATGGTTGAACGAGTGGTAGGGATAGAAGAGCATCAGGTCGCGGTGGGCCACGTAGCGATAGACCGAGCCGCCCACCTCCTCCAGGGGGCGGTGGGGCATGGTGGTGGGGCGCTCTTCCTCCTGACTGAGCACGGGGTTGGGGCAAGGCAGGTGGCGCAGGTCCTCGAGGTTGAGGTGGCGGTCGCCCACCACCAGCTCGTCGGCGGTGATGCCAAAGGCCCTCATCAGGAAGGCGAGGAAGTCGGCGGGCATCTGGCCGTCGTAGAGGAAGCGGCTGATGGCCCCGTTCTTGCGGTGTTTCACCTTGGTCTTCAGCTGTTGGAGCAACTCGTTGGTGGCGATGTTGTCAACCAGTATGTCGGCGTCGCGCGAAATCTTGAAGCAGTAGCAGCTGTCCCACTCGTAGCCGGGAAACATCTGGCGGACGTACATGCGGATGATGTCCTCCATATATATAATGTAGTCGCACTCGCCCAGGCGGGGAAGCTCGACAAAGCGGGGCACCTTGCTGTAGGGCAACTTCAGCAGGAAGTACTCGAAGCGCCCCATGCGACGGAGGCGCAGGGCCATGTAGAGGCGGTTGTCGCGCAGGAAGGTGGTGATGATGCCCCTGCGGATGGGCACGGGCTGAAGGTAGGGGAATATTTCGTCGGTGAAATAGCGTTGCAGATAAGGAAGATGGGCCTCCTCCACCTCGGCCGTGTCCTGATAGAAGATGATGCGGTTGCGGCGGAGCGTGGGGACAATCAGTTGCTCGAAGATGCGGGTGCGCTCGGCCAGCTGGCGGGTGGTCTCGGCCGTAATCTCCTTCAAGATAGCGGCACTCGCTTCGCGGTCGGCTCCCTCGGAGACCTTCAACCCCTTGGCCACGGCACGGTGTTCGGCCACGCGCACCTTGTAGAACTCCTCGAGGTTGGAGGTGTAGATGGCAATGAAGTTGATGCGCTCGTAGATGGGGAGCTGCTCGTCGGCCGCCTCTAAAAGGACGCGGTAGTTGAACGAAAGCCAGCTCATGTCGCGGTCGAAATAGCGGAAGGAGGGGGTGGACTGTATCTCTTTTTTCATGATAGGTTTTTCTTTATCTGCGGAAAATCTTCCATTTTCCCGTCAAAAGTAGTACTTTTGCACCACAAAGCCAAATAAAAAGATGAAAAGAATCGGATTATTGTCGGACACGCACGCTTTTTGGGACGAAAAGTACCTGAAATACTTCGAAAGTTGCGACGAGATATGGCACGCGGGCGACATCGGCTCGCTGGAAGTGGCCGAGCGCCTGAGCGCCTTCCGCCCCCTGCGCGCCGTGTATGGAAACATCGACGGACAGGAGATTCGCCGCCTCTATCCGCAGACACTGCGCTTCACCGTGGAGGAGGCCGAAGTGGTGATGAAACACATCGGCGGTTACCCGGGAAAGTACGACCCTTCGATAGTGGGAAGCCTGATGGTGCGCACACCCAAGCTGTTCATCAGCGGACACTCGCACATCTTGAAAGTGAAGTACGACAAGACGCTGGACATGCTCCACATCAACCCCGGTGCGGCGGGCATCTACGGCTTCCACAAGGTGCGCACCCTCGTCCGCTTCACCGTCAACGGCTCGAAGTTCGAGGACATGGAGGTGGTGGAGCTGAGCGACTGACCCTCTCTCCCGCCCTACCCTGAGGGTGTGTCGTAATTAACTTTTCAGACGCAGATGACGCGGATTTATCTTCAAAGTTCCAAGTTTCAGGTTCTAAGTTCAAAGTTCCAGGTTCAAAGTTCAAAGTTCCAGGTTCAAGGTTCCAAGTTCCAGGTTCAAGGCTCCAAGTTCCAGGTTCAAGGCTCCAAGTTCCAGGTTCAAGGCTC
>CAZDAN010000201.1:0-3683 GCA_964503565.1 uncultured Bacteroides sp. | reverse complement strand
AGCATAATTCCATCGGCAATTATCCACGGGCAAATGTAAACAAAAACATTCAGCTATGCAAGAAACGGATGCAAAAATACAAGAAATTAATGAAGAGTGAAGAATTTAATAGAATATGTTGCAAAACACAAAATGAAATTCCAAATGAATGATGAAAGAATGAATATTGAAATAGGCGAGCGTTTTGGACTATGAAACTGTAGCGATGGATTTTGAAACTCCATTGATGGAGTATGGAAGTGTAGCTATCCCCCCCCAATGCAACAAATCATACATATAAAAAATGCGCGATACAACATATTGTGCATATGATTTTCTGAAAAGATGACAAAGTGGATAATCTGTGAAGCCTGTGAAGGGTATTGAATGGGCTTGCCTTCACAGAAAGCAAATGAAGGACAGTGGGTTACAAGGGTGTGAAGGCTGTGAATGAAGGTTTAAGGATTATGGTTTAGGATGTAGGGAGTGAGTTCGCGAACCGTGTTTGTTCGGTTCGGGCTGATACTATATAGTATAAAGGTGCAACGAATATAGTATGAAGGCGAAAGTTGTATAGTTTATAGGCGATAGCTATGGCTGTTTAACATACGGTCGATGAGGCTGGAAGATACGGATGTTAAGGCTGGAAGATTTAAATCTTCCGGGTGTTTCGAACCGTCCCTATGGAAGATTGCCATTCTTTCATCGGAAGGAATGGTAATGATGGGCGGGGAAGAATGACATTCTTCTGACATGGTGGACAAATCCATTTATTCGTCAGGAAGAGAGGGGGAATTCAAAAGAAAAGCACTATATTTGCATCCGCATTAAAACAATTCAAACTTCATGATTATGAAAAACTACACCAAACTACTTATTTCCATCGGAATGGCATCGGCTATTGCAACGGCTGATGCACAGACATTCAAGTCGTTCACCACCACCGAGGGTGACAACTGGGCCAAAGGCACAAAGGTGACGATGAAAGCCCGTCCTGCCACGGCTCCTATCTTGGAGGTTACGGGGGAAGAGGAGGGCACTGAGTTCCGTGCCTGGGGTACCACCTTCAATGAACTTGACTGGGATGCTTTCAACCTGTTGACACGCAATGAACAGGATGAGGTGATGCACAACCTTTTCGCTCCCACGGGCGACTTGCACTTCACCCACGGACGTGTGTCGATGAATGCCAACGACTATGCCCGCTCGTGGTACAGTTGCGACGATGTGGTGGGTGACCTCGGCCTGCGCTACTTCAACATCGAGCGCGACAAGCGCAACATCATCCCCTTGGCACGTGCGGCACAGAAGTATTGCCCCGAGCTGCAGCTCTTCATGAGTCCGTGGAGTCCGCCTGCGTGGATGAAAATCAATCAGGACTATCCCGTGTCGCCCAACCAACACAACACGATGGATCCACGGCAGGGATACCTCCTGTATATGGACGACGGCCGTGAGCTGAACCCCGATGAAATGAAGCTGTTGGGCGACCGCAACGGAGTGTTTCCCCGCCGGTTGGCTTCGCAGGATTTCTTCATACAGGACCCGCGCTATCTGCAATGCTATGCCGAGATGTTCTGCCGGTTCATTGACCTGTATGCCGAACAGGGACTGCCCATCACGAAGGTGATGTATCAGAACGAGGCTTACTCCTACACGCCCTATCCCGGATGTGCATGGACGGCCGAGGGTACGCTGCGCTTCAACAATGAGTATCTGGCTCCTACGCTGGCCAAACACCACCCCGAGGTGGAACTGTGGATAGGCACCTTCAATACCAACCGGCTGGATTATGTGGAGAAGATTCTGGACGACCCCACCCTACAGAAGAATGTGAAGGGCGTGGGCACCCAATGGGAATGCCGCAACAACCTGCCCCAGCTGCGCAAGCGCTACCCCAACCTGCGCTTCATGCAATCGGAGAGCGAGTGTGGCAATGGCTCGATGGACTGGGCTGCGGGCGAACACACCTTCTTCCTGATTTCCGACAATCTGGGACATGGATGCGAGGAGTACTACAACTGGAACTTCATCCTCACCGACAATGGCGAATCGCCCTGGGGATGGAAACAGAATGCACTCATTCAGGTGGACAGCAAGACACGAAAGATGCGCTACACGGCTGAGTATTTTGCCTACAAGCACTTCAGCCACTTTGTTTCGGCAGGAACAAAAATCATCGGGTACAGCGGACGCGAACACAGCGACACGCCCATCGTGGTGTTCAAGAAGGGAGAGAAGCAATACATCGTCACAGCCGGAAACTTCAGTAATGAAGAAAAAACGGTGAGCGTGAAGATTGCCGACAAATATCTCAACCTCACGCTCAAACCGCATTCATTCAATTCGTTTGTGAATTTATAGAATTAGGCACGGATTACACGGATTAACACGGTTTTTAGACTTTACTTATGTATAATTTATCCGTGTAATCCGTGCCTAAAACTATTTATATCACCGATTATCGTCTGACAGGTGACTCCTCACCAAAGAGATGTTGGTTCTGATAACCACCAAAGTCAACGACGATTTTCTCAAACACAATGCCCGGATGACACGGATGAATGGTCAGTTCGTGCATGTCTCCATTATGGGTAACGGGCAACTCAACCACTGATTCCACTACGCGGCGGGCAACCGTGGGATAGAACACGGAATACATGTAAGGCTGACGGTCGAGAAGAGTTTTATTGAAGTTGACAGTCGTAGCGTCCGAGCCGTCCAGACTTACGGTATATTCATGTCCGCCCACGTTCAAGAAGTCAAGTGTCGATTTCACTATCACATGCACGTTCACCTTGTCGACTCCCTTTTCGGGCAAGGCAAAGCGGTAGGTCAAGGTTGCATCACCCGTCTCCTGGGTGTAGGGAGTCAGTGCCACGGCACTACGGGTGCGTCCATAGTAGGGATAAACCGTCCATTGGGAACCCTCGGGCGCATTGCACTGATAGTAATGTTCGGCTTCCATAGCCACATATCCGTCGCTATGTCGGAAGGTGAATCCGCCATCCTTATCAGCGTTGTCCACCTGTTTGGTCTTGGGCTGCATATCCTTGGGGAAATTGTCGTTCCAACTGGTATAACCAATGTGTTTCTGAGTCATCATGCCATCCCATTTGCCACCGGCAATATCCTTGTTGTATGAGAGACAGAGCAGAGAGTCGCGCACAAAGCAATCCTTCACGCGCTTGGCCCACACGTTGGCATCGGGATTGTTCGCCTGTGCCAGATGCAGGTTCATGGCTTGGGCATAGTACATGTCATAGAGATTGGCCACTGCCTGTATGGGGAACAACAACAGCTGACGGTACACATCGTGGTATTCAGCGGGGATTTCCAGGAACAACCTTAACGCACGGGCTTCCAAGCGCTGATACTCATCAGCCACCTGTTTCCATTCGCCTGTTGCGATGTTATAAGTCTTTGCATCCAACATTTCGGGTGTCACACGACTCATGTACTGACAGTTCCGGTTGTAAATGTCAGCAGCTTCCTGTGCCCATTGTTCACCCAGTTGTTCAGCAAAGAAGGCACGCGTGTGGTCAGTCACATTCTGCACCTGATACTTCTTGGGACTCCATGCCATGTCCATGAAGAGCGTGATGGGGTACTCCATCGGCTTCAGGTCGCCCACGTTCAGAATCCACAACTTCTCGATGCCGAAATCATACGCCAATGAGAGTTGTTCAAACATCTGTTGTGTC
>CAZDAN010000200.1:0-3700 GCA_964503565.1 uncultured Bacteroides sp. | reverse complement strand
CCTTTCACTTTGCTCACCATATATTACGATTTTCCCTTTTATACAGGCTTCATACGTCCTGTATTCTTATTCTTTTTGATGCATTTATTGTTCATTTATAAGTGTTTTAGCATATTTTTCAATCAATTACATGGCTCGTTTTATTTATTTTTGTACTTTTGCACCCTCGAAGTTCTCCCCTTCCTTGTCGTATGGAAGGGAATAGAGATGGTTAACGACATTCTTTTATAAAAATTTTATTACATTGGAGATTAAAAAGATTCTGATATCCCAACCGAAGCCGACTTCTGAGAAGTCGCCTTACTTTGATCTTGCGGAGAAGTACGGTTTGGAGATGGTATTTCGCCCTTTCATTAAGGTGGAGAGCGTAACAACAAAGGAATTCAGACAACAGAAGGTGTCTATTCTGGATCATACGGCAGTAGTGTTCACTTCGCGCCATGCAATCGACCATTTCTTTCAATTATGTGCCGAGTTGCGCGTCAACATTCCTGAAACAATGAAATACTTCTGTATTACCGAGACCATTTCTCTGTATATCCAGAAGTATGTGCAATATCGCAAACGTAAAGTGTTCTTTGGAAACACGGGTAAGCTGGACGACCTGGCAGGACCCATCCTGAAGCACAAGAATGAGAAATACTTTGTGCCCCTGTCAGACGTGCATACCGACGAAATCAAGAACATGCTCGACAACCTGAAGGTGCAGCACTCTGAGGCTGTGATGTATCGCACCGTCAGCAACGATTTCTCTGCTGAGGAGAAGTTCGACTATGACATGCTGGTCTTCTTCAGCCCGGCAGGTATCGCTTCGTTGCAGAAGAATTTCCCCGATTTCGAACAAGGCGACATGCTGATTGCATCGTTCGGACCTACTACGGCAAAAGCCGTGCGCGATGCCAACCTGCGCCTTGACATTGAAGCCCCCACGGTGGAGGCTCCCTCTATGGCCGCCGCCATCGAACAGTATTTGAAGAAGAATAAATAACATCATCAGTCACGAGCTACAAGTGGCGAATGACGAGTCTCTTGCATTGCACGAGATGTGCTTACTCGTCACTCGTAGCTTGTAGCTCGTAACTTATTACATACAATCATGTCCATAGGAACAGCCACACTATGCAAGGCCGAGCGTCAACACCGACGCAGTATTATCGGCCGGTTGTTTGAAGGGGGAAGCAAATCCGTCTCTGTTTTTCCCTTACGTGTGGTCTATATGCCTGTCGGGCGAGACGAGGCAGACGTTCCTGTCAGCATACTCGTCAGTGTTCCTAAACGCCATTTCAAGCGGGCCGTCAAACGTAACCGTGTCAAACGACAAGTGCGTGAAGCCTATCGCCAGCACAAGCAGATACTGTGGGAAGCCCTTGCTGACAAACCATACGGCATGGTATTGGCTTTCATCTGGTTAGATAAAGAGTTGCACACCACCGAAGAGGTGAGGAACAAAGTGAAGAATCTACTCGGTCGCATTGCCGAGAAAGTACAACAACCATGAAGGCTTTGAAGCGTGTATTTGTCTGGTTGCTGTTGCTCCCTATCCATTTTTACCGCAACTGCATCTCTCCCCTCACACCTCCCTCATGTCGTTTTACCCCTACTTGCTCCCAATATGCCATTGAAGCCATACAGAAACATGGCCCCTTCCGTGGACTCTATTTGGCCATCCGCCGTCTCCTTCGTTGTCATCCTTGGGGAGGAAGTGGCTACGACCCCGTACCATAAACGGCCAACCACTTTGTCAACTGACAGATTTTTACTACCTTTGCCCCCAATTACAATATAACTTTATCATTATATGGAACAGACACTGCTTATCTATAACACCCTGAAGCGTCAGAAGGAGGCCTTCAAACCCCTTCACGCTCCGCATGTGGGGATGTATGTGTGCGGCCCTACAGTATATGGCGATGCACACCTCGGACACGCCCGTCCGGCCATCACATTCGATATTCTTTTCCGCTACCTCACCCATTTGGGATATAAGGTGCGCTATGTGAGAAACATCACCGATGTGGGCCACTTGGAGCACGATGCCGACGAAGGCGAAGACAAGATTGCCAAAAAGGCACGTTTGGAACAGTTGGAGCCAATGGAGGTGGTACAGCACTACTTGAACCGTTACCACAAAGCAATGGAAGCATTGAACGTACTTCCTCCCAGCATCGAACCTCACGCTTCGGGACACATCATGGAGCAGATTGCTCTGGTGCAGGAAATCTTGGACAATGGTTATGCTTACGAAAGCCGTGGCTCGGTTTATTTTGATGTGGCCAAATATAATCAGGACCACCATTATGGCAAACTCTCCGGGCGCAATCTTGACGACGTGTTGAATACCACACGCGAACTGGACGGACAGGACGAGAAACGTAATCCGGCAGACTTTGCTCTGTGGAAATGTGCACAGCCGGAACACATCATGCGTTGGCCATCACCCTGGAGCGACGGATTCCCCGGCTGGCATTGCGAGTGTACGGCTATGGGACGCAAGTATTTGGGCAGCCATTTTGATATTCACGGTGGCGGCATGGATCTTGTCTTCCCTCACCACGAATGTGAAATCGCACAGAGTGTAGCCAGTCAGGGCGACGACATGGTGCGCTATTGGATGCACAACAACATGATTACCATCAACGGACAGAAGATGGGCAAGTCATACAACAACTTCATCAACCTGAGCGAGTTCTTCGCCGGTTCGCATCCGCTGTTGGAGCAGGCATACAGTCCTATGACCATCCGCTTCTTCATCTTGCAGGCACACTATCGCAGCACGGTCGATTTCGGTAACGAAGCCTTGCAGGCAAGTGAGAAGGGATTGGCACGACTGATGGAGGCCGTAGGCAATCTTGACCGCATACAACCCGCAGTCACATCCACCATTGATGTGAAGCAGTTGCGCCAAAAGTGTTATGAGGCGATGAACGACGACCTGAATACACCCATTGTCATCTCGCACCTGTTCGATGCCTGCCGCATCATTAACACTGTGCTTGACAAGAAAGCTACTCTTACGGCCGAAGACTTGGACGAACTGAAGGATGTCTTCCATACCTTCCTTTTCGACATCCTTGGTTTGAAAGAGGAAAAAGGTGGTGGCGACGGACGCCGCGAAGAGGCATTTGGAAAGGTGGTAGATATGCTCCTCGAACAGCGTATGAAGGCCAAAGCTGCCAAAGATTGGGCAACAAGTGACCTGATTCGCGACCAACTCACCGCTCTTGGTTTCGAAATCAAGGATACCAAGGACGGCTTCAGTTGGAAACTGAATGTATGATAAAAGTGTAATAATTCAAACCACTAATAAATTAGGCACGGATTACACGGATTTCAATCCGCGTAGTCCGTGCCTGTTTTTTTTTATTCTTGCCGTCCTTTATTTCTTCAGGGCGGCAATGCTCTCCTTCAGTGCGGCAATCTTGCTTTCGGCATCGGCTTGCTTCTTACGTTCCATTTCGATGACGGCAGCAGGAGCTTTGCTTACAAATTTTTCGTTGCTGAGTTTCTTCATCACGCTTTGCAGGAAGCCTTCGTTGTAGGCAAGGTCGGCTTCGAGCTTCTTCAACTCCTCTTCCACATTGATGAGGTTACCAAGGGGAACGGCGTACTCAGTGGTGCCTACCATGAACGAGGCAGAACCCTCTATCTTGCTTTCCACGGCCGATACGGCGGTGAGGTTGCAGAGCTTGGCAATCACGGC
>CAZDAN010000199.1:0-3770 GCA_964503565.1 uncultured Bacteroides sp. | reverse complement strand
CCTCGATGCCTTGTACGGCGGCGCTGAATATCTTGACTAACATATCATTTCTTTCTCTTTCTCTTTTTTGCCTCCTGTTCCTTTTTCTTTTGCTCTTTTTCCCAACTGCTTACTTGGTTCTCCAGGAACTTTTCCAATTGCTTGCCCCACATGTCTGTGGCCACTGTCCTGCCCGACGTGCCGGCAATGTAGAGGGCGGGGAGGTCTTGTGTGCCGGTCTCCTGTACCAGGGTGTTGTTCCATCCTTTGAAGTCGCAGAGGTGAAGGCCTCCCATCTGCTGTTTGCGGATGGTGGTGAGCCATGCTTCGCGGTCGCTGTCGAGGGAGAGGCTGACAAACTTGACGGGGCGTTTGGCGAACTTCTTGATGACGGCTTGCAGGGAGTCCTGCATCTCTATGCTGTGAGGATGCCACGATGCCCAGAAGGAGAGCACGATGAACTTGTCCTTGTATTCGTTGACGTTTATGATTGTACCCGCCGTGTCGGGCAGGGCGGCCATTTCCAGGCGCTTGTCTCGTTTCGTTTGGTTGTTCAGGGTGTTTTGCAGGCGGCTGATGTAGTGGTTGTCTTGCATATTGCCGCTCAGTTGCTTGACCATCGTCTCAATCAACTCCTTGTTGGGGTGAGGCACATGCACGAAGTACTTTTGTATCAGGTAAATGCTGACGATGGATTGGGGATGTCTGGTGATAAAGCTGTCCGCCTCCTGGCGTATTCCGATGTATTCGTTCAGTGAGGCGATGCTGTCTTGGAAGGCATTGTATTCTTCCTGTGCCTTTCCGCCGGTGATGGTCAGTCGGTGCAGCCGGGCCGTGTCTCCTTCGATATGGGTGCTCACTCCTTTGTCGGCAAAAATGGGGTATTCCATCCGTCCGCTGTCCAACAGCAGATACATGGGGGTGATGGTATCCAAAGGCAACGTGTAGTTGAACTTGCCGTCTTTTACGGGAATCTCTACGATGCTGTCGGGGATGGAGAAAATGCCGTACAGGGACACGGTAGAGTCGTCCAGTCCGCGGATGTCGCCTGTAAGTCTGAAAAGGTTGTCCTCCTTCCGGCAACTGCAAACGGCCAAAAGGATGCCAATGAAAAGGGGCAGGAAGATTCTGTTCATATATATATAATAAGGTATAGGAGAGAGGGGTCCCTTAGGAAAAAGATAAGAGTTAAAGGTCAGCCACGGGGACTTCCGTCCCGCACGAGCATCTAACCTTTAACTCTTATGCTGTAGTTCACTCAATCAGTCACTTCTTACTTCAGAGCGTTCAAGAAGTCAGCGCTTGTCACGTACTTAGAGAACTCAACGTCCTTCAAAGCCTTCTCGGCAAGTTCCTTGTCCTTCTTAACGGCATCAGCCAAGTTAGAAACAACCATTGAAGCATTGTTTGTGCGGGCACCTACGATAGCCTTCAGGTAGCTTGTGTAAGCGTCGGGGTTGGCAATGTCGTTCAATGTGTTCTTAGCCTTGTTGTAGTCCTTAGCCATAATCTGAGCCAAAGCGGCGCTGTTTGTTTTGGCATCAGCGAATGAGCTGACGGCGCGGTCGTACTGACCCTGAGCAACGAAGAGGTTACCCATAGCTTCGTTCAGCTTGTTAGCGCCTGTGCTCTTGGCCAAGTAAGTTTCAGCCTTCTCCTTGTCACCGTTAATCAAAGCGAGCAAGCCCAAGTTGTTGTTCACCTCAGCAGCAGAGGGGTTCAGGTTAGCAGCCTTCTGCAGGTAAGAAGTAGCCTTAGCGATGTCGCCGTTCTTGTAGGCGATGTCAGCCAAGTTGTTGTATGCACGGTAGTCGTTGGGATAGATAGAAGTTGTCTTCTCGTAAACAGCCTTCTTGTCAGCCTCGCTCTTCACCAAAGTGGCAGCATACAGCATCTCCTCTACGCTCAAATCCTTGGGAGAAGTTGAATAAGTGTTCAGGATTTCGTCATCGCTGCGACCGATAACCTCGTAGTTCAAGGTCAAGCGTGCACGACGCAACTGGGGCAGAATTTCGTCAGCCAAAGTAGCATATACAGAAGAGAGGTTCTTGATTTCAGCCTCACGCTTTTCGGGGTCGTTGTACATAGAAAGTACGCGCAGGATAACTTCCTTGTCCTGGATGTTGCTCTTCTCAACCAAAGTCTTGAAGCCGTCCCAGTCCTCAGCAGTGTACTTGGTGTCCACGTTGCCTTCCATCTTCTGCTTTTTCATCTGACGCTTGATGTACTTGGTGGCATTGCTTTCGCGGTTGCCGGCCAAAGTCTCGTTCAAGCCGAGTTCACCATCGGGAGAAGCGTAGGCAGTCACCTCAACGTTGGTCAGAGCCAAGTTCTTGGTGTCAGCCACGATGTTTCCCATCTGCTCGTTCAGGGCGTTCATCTCGTCAGTCTTCAGCTGGTTGGCGCGAACGTTAGCCTGCTGGATAAGGAACATGATGTTAGCTTCCTTAGCCTGCTTGATGATGCGTTGGAACTTGTCTGTGCTCTGTGAGGGAGTAGAAGCAGCCACTGTATATTTGGCGTTAGTCAGGATTTCACCTGTAGCCAACACGCCGTCAGCAATCTTCACTTCAGGAATCTCCACTTCCTTCTTGCCCACCTTGGCAGTGAACTGCAAGTAGAGTTCGCTCTTAGCCATCTCAGGAACATAGTCAAAAGTAGTCTTCATTGTGTAAGAACCACCAGCCTTGTAAGCGATAGTCTGGTCGTTGCCTTCCACTTTCTCACCCTGGAAAGTTGCAGGAGTACCTACAGCTTGTCCGCCGTCCCACTTCAAGACGGGAGTTACAGTTACGACAGCCTTCTTGTTGAAGTACTTTTCGGGGAACTTGCCGTTGATAGTTACGGGGACTTTACCACCTACGGCTTCCAACACTTGAGGATTTGTAGTGAAGTAGTCAGAAGACAATTCACCCAACTTGCTGCCGCATGATGTCAACACGGCAACCATTGCCACCAAAAGGGGCATGTACAGTTTTTTAATCATCGTTAATAAATTAATAATATTAATAGTTTGTTTTCTCTTTGCTTTAATCAAAACATTTCTTTGCAGATTGGGTACAAAGGTAAAAAAATAGGTTCGCTATAATGTATATTTCTTACAATAATTAATATTTTTTAATCTTTAATCCCCTATATTGGGGTTTAATCACTATCTTTGCACCTGTTTTTAGCCAAAAAGGGGATAAGATGACCAATTTATTGTTTGCAACAGACAAAGACCCGATGGGTCACGCCATCGCCGATTACTACAAGAATGGACGTGCCAAGTTGTTGAGGTTTTTTTTTCTTCCCTCATTCTCCCACCAACTTTTTGCTCAAATACTTCACCGGATACCACACCGACAGGCAGCCCATGGCCAGCACGGTGAAGAATATCAGCAACACATCGCCCGTCTGCACACTGACGGGATAGGCATCTACCACAAAGCCGCCCTGCGAGCCGAGGGCTATCAGGCCGTAGTGCTCCTGCAGGAGGCAAAGCCCTATGCCGGCTACGATGCCGAGGAAAGCGCCGGCAAAGGAGATCAGACATCCTTCGGTGAAGAATATGCGGACAACCAGCCGGTTGTCTGCTCCTAAGTTGCGCAGGGTTCTTACGTCCTCTTTCTTGTCTATAATCAGCATCGACAGCGAGCCGATGATGTTGAAGCAGGCCACTAATAATATAAAGGAAAGGAAGAGGTAGGAAATCAGTTTCTCTATCTCCATGATGCGGAACACGTCGGCCTGCTGTTCATAGCGGTTCTGCACCCGGAAGTCCTTCCCCAGTTTCTTCTGTATCCTTTGCT